>CACNMX010000001.1 GCA_902621675.1 uncultured Prochlorococcus sp.
GGTCAAATTCCTCAATTACTTCAAATCTGACATCGAATAAATGATCTAATCTTGACAAATGTTTTTTGCTTAACATTACTGTCTCAAGAGATATGTAATATGCTTCAATCAATTTTTTAAAAACAAAACCTTGGGGGGGAGGGTAATTTTCTTTATATAAAATCTTATCTTTGATATTTTTCCCAAAGAAGATTGTATTACTAATAACTATTCCAACTTCCTTATCTTTAAAAAAAGGTAATTGTGATTCAATCTTTTTTGGAAACCATAAGTCATCACAATCTAAAAATGCTATGTATTCACCCTTTGACTTTGAAATAGCTAAATTTCTTGCAGCTCCTAGGGATGAGAATTGTTTAGCTAGATAATATTTTATCCTTTTATCTTTAAATGAATTTACAATTTGACTGCTTTTGTCTGAAGAGCAATTATCCCAGAAAATTAGTTCCCAATTTTGATATGTTTGGTTGATTACACTATTTATTGCATCTTCTAGGTATTTTTCAGAATTATGACAGTTCATTATCACGCTTACTAATGAATTAGTCATTATTTATCTTTTTTAAATAGATCAAAAAAATTGTTTATTGAATTAGAGATATATTTAATATCTCTAAGACTTAAATCATAATGTAATGGTAATGTTAATATTCTCTCATGTATAGCTTCTGTATTTGGTAATTTATTTTTACTTTTATAGTATGTGAGATGATGATTTGGCTTATAGTGGATACCTGTTTGTATACCCTTATGAATTAAAAATTCTTGAAGCTCTTGCCTTTTTATATCTTTGTTTAGCAAGATGGGATAAATATGAGGAACAACTTTGTCATAGTCTTTTTTAAATAAGCTTATGTAGGGATTTTTAGAAAGTATTTCATCGTATCTCTTTGCTAATTTCTGTCTTTTTTGAGAAAATTTTTTTATTTTACTTAATTGAATTATTCCAATAGCAGCCATTAAGTCGCTCATATGGTATCTCCATCCTTGTTCTTTAACATCAAATTCCCAACTCCTTTTTCCTGAATATCTAGCCTCACTATCGTTAATAACTCCTAATAACCGCAAATCTTTTATTCTCTCTAATATTTTCTTGTCAGAACTTACAATACACCCTCCTTCTCCACTTGTAATGTTCTTAATTCCATCAAAGCTAAAGCAAACAATATCTCCTATAGAACCTACAAATTGATTTTTGTTTATTGTTCCAAATGCATGAGCTGCATCTTCTATTACTCTTAAATTAAATTTTTTAGCTAGCTCATAGATCTCATCATATTCGCCTACAGAACCTCCGTAATGTACTGGCATGATTGCTTTTGTTCTGGATGTTATTTTTTGTCGTGCATCTTTAACATCTAAAGTTAAAGAATTTAAATTAACATCACAGGCTATCGGGATTGCACCTAATGCAGAAATTGCCTGAAAACTAGCTAAATATGTGATCGATTGGACTAATACCTCATCACCTTTTTTTAAGCCGCATGCTTGTAATGCTAAATGTAATGCTGCAGTTCCATTAACCACGCAAACTGCATCTCTTTTAAAGAAATTAGTTAAAGAATCTTCAAATTGTTTGACATAATTACCCATCCCAAGGAACTCATTTTTGATTACTTTCTCTATCGCTTTTTGCTCTCGAAACGAAAGTGAAGATTTTGAAAGCCTTATAGTTCTTTTATTTTTTAATGCGAATTTTCTAAACATAAATTTTTTTGCCTTAAATTAAAAAAATTTTTCTAGATTTGTCGATCAAATATTAATTTTCTATATTATAGAAAAAAATTAAAATTTAAAGTTATGAAATATTTTCTTTGTAAAATTTAAATTTTGATTCTCGGCCGACTTTCGAAATATATATATATTCTTCAAAGGTGTTTCTTTTAGACTAATCGAGAAACCATGCTACAGCTTGTAAATCTCTTGGTGCATTTTAAGGCGTAAATTTCAATAATCAAACGCTATAAAGTACTATAGGAATTACGGACGTTACAAAAGAAATCTTAGAATAGATTGATATAACTGACGTTTCGAGATTAGGGGGCCATAGCTCAGCTGGTAGAGCACCTGCATGGCATGCAGGGGGTCAGCGGTTCGAGTCCGCTTGGCTCCATAAGAATTTTATTGTAAAAATTTGTTTTGCTGATGATTACAAGAGATCCTATATAAATAATTTTTCGCAAATTTGGTTGATTATTCTTCGTGAATTTCAAAGATTAAAAATATTACAATGAAAATATTATGAAGATTTTAATAATTAGATTGCCCTCATCTATTGTGAGAATTTGTCCTCTAGTTTAGTTAGATAATGGGGATGACAAAAAAGCTAAAGCTTCGGCAAAATCAGAGGGATTTATAAATTTTGAGATTCCTCCTGCAAAATAACTAGGAACTTTATATGGGCAAAGCAATCTCATTTTTACCAATGCCATGAAATAGAGCCTTGATTTGTAAATTGAAATTTTAAAATATTCCCTTTTAGTTTAGAAAGATAGTCTGTTAATTTAATCCTTGAACATGGATCAACATAAAACATAAAAAATCCTCCTCCGCCTGCGCCAGTTATTTTGCCCGATTTAGCTCCATTCCTTAGTGCGTTTTCATAAATCTGATCTAGAGAATCATTAGAAACTGATTTAGCTAAATTTTTTTTTCTATGCCATGATGAATTTAGAATATTTGAAAATTCCTCCAATTTCCCTAACAATAAACTTTCCTTCATTTTAATAGCATCTTCTTTAATCAAATTTAGTGTAGAGATCGAATCTTGAGAATCCATTTCTACATTTTTTATTTGATCTTCTATGATAATTTTCGATTTTCTTGATTGTCCAGTATAAAAAAGCACTAGTGATATTTCTAATAATCTCTGAACATCTTGTTTCAAACTTAAAGGATTTACTATAACTTTATTATCTTTTTCAAACTCCATAAAATTAAATCCCCCAAAAGATGCAGAATATTGATCTTGTTTGCCGCCAGCCCAACCTAGTTCTAATCTCTCAATCTTAAAAGCAATTGATGCTACTTCGTATTCACCTAAGGCTAGACCTAACCATTCAGAAAATGCTTTAATTATCGCAACAGTAATAGTGGAGGAAGTACCAAGGCCGGAACCAGATGGAGCATCTGCAAATGTTATTAAGTGGAAATTTAATGGGTTTGATTTATTGAAATTTTTAATAATATGATTATAAACTGCCTTCTCCAATTGAAATGATTCTTTTATCTCTAAAGAGGGGGAGGTTTCATAAATCTCCTTTTTCCCTTCTTGACTAGATTCAATAATTATTTTTTCCTCTTTAAGAGGTGTAATTATGGCATAACAGTATTGATTGATTGTAGTGTTTAAAACATTACCAATATATATAGAAGCATAAGGATCTACATCAGTACCACCTCCAGCTAGTCCTAATCTTAAAGGTGCTCTTGCAAAATATCTCATTTTAAATAATCACTATCTATTTTTTCAATTAATTTAGAGGAAGATAATAAATCATTAGTAATATACTTTAAATCTTTCAAATACTTTGAGTTTAATTTATGACCACTTTTAACTAAAATTGACATACTTAATCCTGCATTTATACCAGCATAATAATCAGATATTTTATCACCTATCATTATTGATCTCTTAAGATCTATAGAATGTTCTGCTGCTGCTTTAAAAATCAATCCAGGATTTGGTTTTCTACAGTTACAATTTGTTTTGTATATTTTAATTTTAGCTTCTGGATGATGAGGGCAAAAGTATACTGCATCTACTCTAATTTGTTTTAGGATAAATATGGATAACATGTATTCATGCAATTTTTCTAAATCTTTTTCTTTATAAAATCCTCTAGCTATTCCAGCTTGATTTGTAATAATTATCAATTTGTAACCTAATTTATTAAACTTTCTTAATGCTTCAAATACTCCAGGTATTAATTCGAAATCTCTTATTTTACATACATACTTTTTCTCTTTATTAATAACCCCATCTCTATCAAGAAAGATGGCTTTAAAAAGTTTTTTAGACATAAACTAGCTCATGTTCACATAAAAAATTAAAATCCTCTGGAATTCCAATATCTATAAAAGATCCATTTAAAATTACACCTTTTACGGACTTATTTTTTTTTATTTCAATAGAAAGAAATTCTTCAAAGGAAAATATCTCAGATTTTATACCTTTAAAAACATTTTTATTTATCTTATATAAGCCAGTATTGATTAGCCCTTTTCCTGTAGAGCCTTTTTCTGAAAAGTTATTTATAAATGAGTTCTTATCAATTTTTACTCCACCATATCTTGAACGATTGGAGACTTCTATTAAGCCTATTCTAATTAATTCGGAATTATTAATGTCTAATTTTTTTTTCATTAAATTTATATTGCCTGTTATTAAAGTATCACCATTCATAACTAAGCACTCATTTTCAGAGATTTCATTAAGTGCATTTTTTATAGCCCCTCCGGTACCCAGTTGTTTTTTCTCAATTACATATTTAATTTTAAAATTTTTTGCCCATGGTTTTTTAATCTCCTCTAGAACTTGTTCATGGCCATTACCTAAAGCTAAAACAAAATTATTAATTCCTTTAGAAGATAATGATTTAAGGAGTATTTTTAGGAAGCATTTATTGTTGATTTGAGCCAAGCATTTTGGCTTGCCATTTAATAGTGGGGCTAATCTGGTACCTAAACCACCTGCAAGGATAATGCAACTATTGTAATTAATGTCTCGCATAAAAGATTTTAATAAATAGATTGGCCCCCATCTACTGTAAGAATTTGGCCTGTAGTTGAGTTAGATAAAGGGGATGACAAAAAAGCTACAGCTTCGGCAACATTAGCGGGCGTTATAAATTTATTTAGAGGAACTTTGTTGTTTATCATTTTTAAAACTTCTTCTTTATTTTCCTTTAATTTTTTTTCCCAAATAGAACCATTAAACAAAACATTCCCGGGAGATACGGCATTAATACGAATATTTCTTTTCGCTAAATAAAAAGAGGAATTAAGCACATATTTATTTAAAGCTGATTTAGCTGATGAATATGTAAGAGGCGCATTTTCAATCATCTTATCTCCGCAAATTGATGAAATGCATGTAATTACCCCCTCAGATTTGGTTAAGTGATTTATTGAACAAGATATAGGATTAATAGCAGAGTAAAGATTTAGAGAAATTGATTTTTCCCAGTCAGTAATATTTTCATTTAATGGAATTACAGATTTACCACTACCAACGTTGCAAATTAAAATATCAAGTGAACCAAACTTATCAACAAATTTATTTATCGCATCTTGAGCTGACTTTGCCGATGTCATATCTCCTTGGATTCCTTCAATTGGTTTACTAAAATGTCTTTTCGCATTATCTAATGATTCTTTAGATCTAGAATTTAAAGCAATCGTAGATCCATAACTATGAAATTTTTTTGCAATTTCTAAACCAATCCCCTTTGAAGATCCTGTAATAAAAACTTTTTTTCCGGTTAATCTTAAATTCATTTTTAAATTATTTTATCTTAAATTTTAGATATATTATCTTTAACAAAAGCTAGATTAATCTCAAGTTCTTCTGTATGTTTATTTGTTTTAGATCTTGCTGTTTGTAATATGAAATTTCCCTCATAATTTATTTTCTTTATGTTTCCAAACACTTTTGGAAAGTTAGTATCTCCTTCACCTAACCTTATTGTACTCCCAAATAATTTTCTATCTTTGATATGAACATTAATTATTCTTTCTCCATATTCTTGAAACTCTTCATCAGGATCAAATCCTAGGGATGCGCTGTTTCCAGAATCATAATTTATTCCGAAAAGATCCTTCTCAAAATGAGATATAAAGTTTTTTAGTATAGATGGTGAATAGTCAGACTCAAATGCTATTTTGATTTGCCTTTGGTTAAGGATTTCTGAAAAAGATAAAAGTGTACTCTTAAGAATTTTAAATTCTTTTTCACTATTTATTGATCCATTGTCTACTAAAGGTATAACTAATATATTTATACCAATACTGCTGGCAGCATTAATAATTAATTTGAAATCATTAATTAATTCATTAAAAAAAAGCTCGCTCTTAGCTTTCCAAAAAGGTCTTTGCATGCAGCAATCTAAAGTTATTGAAGGAATTTTTATATGATGAGTTTCGGATGCCTTCAATATATGTTTTTTTGGATTTTTCCAATAAAAATGGATTTTGATGAAATTTAGGATAATCTAAGGTCCATTCAATACATGAAAGTCCTAGTTTTCTTGCTAAGGGAAATTCTTCTAACCAATTGTTGAAAGGGAATGATTGAATTTGGTTGTTTACTAAAGGAGAAAGTCTTCCCTGCATAAATCCAATTTTATTCATAGGCCTTTAAAAATATCCTCTTAAAAAAAGATCTTTCTCAGTGATTGAAAAATTTTCTTTTGAGGATAAAAAAACATAAAATATTAAATAATAAATAACGTTTGATATTCCAAAAATCGATTTGATATTGTTAGTTAAATTTAAATAAATTGAAAACATATTTTGCTTAAAGTCATAACTTTATAATAGCAGTAAAACTCTTTGTTCTTTTTTATCAAATTTGAATTGCTAATACTAATTTTAGTTAACAAATCACTTTAATTTAAGATAGCAATATTCTATAAAATTTTTGTCCTCGTCAAACTGTACAATTGAAAGAGGTTATATTTTATATATAGATACTTTTTCTTCAGTAAATGTTGAACGAAAAATTTAATTTAAAAAATAAAACTGCTCTTATTACTGGTGCTGCGGGATTACTTGGTGAAGAACATGCTTTGGCATTATTAAGTTCGAACTGTAATCTCATACTTACAGATATTCAATTTAGAAAACTCAAAGAGTTAAAGAAATTTTTGCTTTCCCAATACTCAGATTCCAATATAAGGATTTTTGAATTAGATGTAACATCAAAAAGTTCAATACTTCGCTTACATGAGCAACTACAACAGTTGGGTATAAATATCAATATTTTAATTAATAATGCAGCTTTAAATCCAAAAGTTGAAAAAAATCATGGCAATAAATCTTTCACAAGATTTGAATCATTTGATCTAGAAGATTGGAATTTAGAATTGGCAGTTGGTTTGACTGGCGCTTTCTTATGTAGCCAAGTATTTGGATCGGATATGGCAAAAAAAAGAAAAGGAGGTTGTATTTTAAATATTGCTTCAGATCTCTCAGTTATTGCACCTGATCAAAGGATTTATATGAAAGATAAGATAGAGCCAGAAAACCAAGCTGTAAAACCAGTCACTTACTCAGTTATTAAAACAGGACTAGTTGGTTTGACTAAATATTTGGCAACCTATTGGATTGGTAGCAATATTAGATGCAATTCATTATCCCCAGGAGGTATTTATACTTCTCAGCCTGATGATTTTGTAATTAAATTATCAAATTTAATTCCTTTAGGAAGAATGGCTAAAAAAGATGAGTATAGAGCCGCGATTCAATTTTTGTGTTCTGATGCCTCTTCTTATATGAATGGTCATAATTTAGTAATTGATGGTGGGAGATCAATTTGGTAATAATAATTTAGAGAAAAACTAGGTAATTCTAATTAATAATTTGAAAAGAGGTATTGGAGTATATGCAAGAGATAAATCTTAAAACAAAAAGTGTACATTTATTATGTATTCTTAATGTTATGACTTCTACAGCAAATCCTGTTTTCAAATTAGTAAAAAAGGTTCTAAAAATTTTTATTGTTTAATTATGAATCTCTATATTATGAAAGGTGAAATAGGTTAAACCCCTTCCTCCTTTAAATAAGTCTTTTAGAAAAATTATCTTTACGATTAATGAAATTAGATCCCGATTATCCTTTAAAACTTTTAAAAAGAGAAGTTCATTGTGATATTGAAAAATTTAAAATCCTTATTTCAAGAAAAAAAAATATAAATATTATATTTGATTTTAAAATTTCTCCTCCAACTTATGGAGATTGCATTGATACTCTTTTTTTAATAAGAATGCTATCTTCTTTAGGTAAAAAAGTTAGTATTGAATTTGTCAAAGGTGAATATAGAAAAGACTGGGAGTACCTTAATAAAGATAAATTTGCCAAAGAATTAATAAATATTGCAAATTCACTTTTACCTAAGGAATGTATTATTAATGTCTTTGATAATAATAAATTTAGAATAAAAAAAGATAAAGATTTGCATAATCTTTTTTTTAACCAATTACCTTTTTTTAAAAGAAATCAAATACCAGAAATATATATAAAAGCATTGGATTTAGCCTTTAAACTAAATAAAAATACTGCTAATAATGACTTTTTATTCACCAGAAAAACTTTAGATAATATTAAGTATGAATTTATAAATAAAGAAAAATATATTTGTTTACCCCTAAGATATAATCCCTTTACTTCTCAATCAAGAAATATTGGTGTTAAGGCATTAGAAATTATTGACTTAATTCGGAATTCAACTAATGCCAAAATTATGATAGTTTCAAATTTGGAGGGATGTAATTTTTATAGGAAAATGATATCAAAGGCATTCAATTCTAATATTTATTACTGTAAGGATTTCTCAAAATCTTTTATTGGGGATGTTGAAATAATATTAAAAAGTGTATTTTATCTTCAATACTATGGAGGAGGAATGCTTACTATTGCAAGAAACTCAGATATACCTTATTTAATATGTAATAGATATGCTAACCATGAATATCTTCTTAAAAAACAAAAAAAATTCCCTTGGTCTAATAATCTTCAAAAATATATTTTAAGTGATGAATACGACGTATTCATGAAAGCGCTGAAAAGTAATATTTCATTAATAAAGAAATTGACAGATTAAATGATTTTGGAAATATCCATTGATTGTCTAATGCTATCGTCAATATCAACCTCATATCTATAACTTCCAGCTCTACCAATACTAAAAACATTTTCTGGTTGTAAATTGTGGTATTTATCAGCAACAGCCTGCCATTTTTTCATCGGCATTGGATAATGTTTACCATTCATTGATGGTATTTCCATACCAATTAATGAATGCGGAGATTTATGACGAGTAAATTTTTTATATTCAACTAATCTTGTAAATGGTTCATCCCCAGCAAAATAAATAAAATATACATTATCAGGAAAAACATTCTCAGAAGGTAAGACAAATTTGATTAGATCTCTGCCAACAAAGGGTAATTCTCCATAAACATTTTCGAAAATATCACTTGGTGAAATAGTATTAATAATAATGTCGTATTTAAACCATTCTCCATTAAAAAAAACTCTTTTTTGCGGGATATCAAAAACCTCAATTTTAGTTGATAAAAGAACTTTGCAATTCTGAGTTGAAAATTCAAAATAAGGATCATATCCATTTTCATTTATTGGGTACCCAGATATTGATTGATCCCAAGCTGCCCTAGGTCCTTTTTTAAGTGCGATTCCTTTTGGCGACCACTTAAATGTATCAAAAAGTTTATTATCATCTATCTGCCACATTTTTTTGTTGTAATCTTTTACAAATTTTTTGTACAAAGTTTCTCCGATTGAACTAATCCAGTATTCTTCGAAATCACATGCTTTTTCAGGAGATTTAAGACAGGAAAGCTCAGTATTTATTTTTTCTTCATCAGGCATTTTAGGAATATCGTCTGCATTTATTGGAAAGTTATAGAAATTACTATCTTGAGATATATAAGTTATGAATTCATGTTCTTTACATCTTCTAATTGGCACAATCTCATCAAGATATTTATAAACCTCTTCATCTTGCGTTAAAAAATGCCTAGGCCCAAAGGTGTAAGGGTGTCCTCCGTACCATCTAGTTTTGTTTCCAGCCCCCAGAAAACTACTTTTTTCAATAAGCGTGACGTCATATAAAGGTTTCGCTAAAGATATTTGATGAGCAGCAGCACATCCAGCAAAACCTCCTCCAATTATTAGAACTTTAATCAATTTAAAATTATAAGTATCGATATATTATTGCATAAAATATATTATCAAGAATATGGGACTATTTTTTATTTAAATTCGTGTATTATGAAAACTGTTTAAAGTTAAAAAACTTTTGGGAAAAAAGTTTGGAAAATCATAATTCTAATTATATCTTTGTTATAGATGGAGCTTCAGGATTTTTGGCATATGAACTGTCTAATTTCTTATTAGACCTTAACTATAAAGTCATTTTAATAGGACGTTCTGACGTATCAAAATTTAAAAGAAAAAATATTCTTAAGAGATCAAATGTAGAGTATTTCAAGAATTATCAAAAGATACCAAATTTGGATAAAAATAAATCAATTTTTATTCATACCGCAGCTTCAACCCCAAATAATAATTTAAAAGGTGATCAAAATATTTTCTTGAAAAATTCAATAATAAGAAATGATATTGCTAAACATATGTTAAACAATCAATATCAACTTATTATAAATATTTCATCAACCTCAGTTTATGAAAATGTAAAAGAAGGTATAGTCTATGAAAATCACAAAACTGTTCCTTCAAGTTTATATGGTTTATCAAAGTTACTTTCAGAAAATCAATTCTCATTAATTTCAAGATTCTCCTCATTTACTAATTTACTTCATTTAAGATTACCGGCAATTCTATCTAGAGAATCTAAAGGAATATTTATTTTAAGATTATTAGATAGTATAAAAAATAATGAATTAATTAAAATAAATTCTAGGCATGCACGTTTTAATAATTTAACAACATCTCGAGATATAGGCAAAACCATTCTTAATTTTGTAGAAAATCACGAAAGTCTTCCAAAAGAATTATTTTTAAATATGTTTTCAAAAGACACAGTAAATTTATATGATATTATTTCATTTTTATCTAAAGAATTAGATAAAAAAATCCCAAAAATAGTATACGATAGCCATATAGCTTCTTTTTTAATAGGTAATAAGCAAAATTATGGGTTGACAAATAATAGTTTATTATTGGATATGATTAAAAATAATTTAGTAGGTAATTAATTGGAAGAATTAATAGAAGAATTTAAAAAAAATGGTTTTTGCATTTTTAATAATGAAGATCTTGATTCTCATAAAATCCTAGCTAATTCACTGTCTACTTCTCTTGAGATTAAGGATAATACCTTTTCTGATTTACATCATAAAATTGATAAATCAAAATTAAATGAATTTCGTCTAAAGTCATTTTCTGCATTAAACAGGTTACCCAATAAAAATAAAATATATTTTAATCAAGCAAGAAACTTTCTGATGATGCTACTGGGACCAGATATATCTATTCAAAATAAACTAAATTTATCAATTCAAATTCCTTTAGACGATTCTTCCCTATTACCTCTTCACACAGATACTATTGTTGGCGAATCAGCTTTTGAAGTTGTTGTTTGGATACCATTCACAAATGCATTTGAAAGTAATTCTATTTATCTCATACCTATCGATAAAAGTAAAAAAATGATGTCAGAAATTCAGGATTACTCAAATTTAGGAATGCAAAAAATGGAGGATGATTACGAAATTTATAAGAAGTTTATTGAAATAAATTCAAATCAAGTTTTAGTTTTTTCGCCAACTCTTTTTCATGGGAATGTCTTAAATCGAACTTCTGCAACAAGAATAAGCATTAATTGCAGATTTAAGAATATTTTTGCTCCTGAAAGCCCAAATCCAGAAAGAAGGCTTGGAACTTTTTATGAGGTTTTTAATACATCTCCATTAACAGATATTGCTTTATCTTATGAAGATCCATATATTTCATCTCTATGAAACTATATTCCTATGTAACGACAAGAAAAATGGGTGATATTTTCTTACCTGTTCCTGCCCAAAATTCTGTTTTAAGAGAAGCAGCTAATAGGCTTGAAGTTAAATATATTTTGCCAAGGGTTGAACATTTTTATAAAGATTCATTTATCGAATTAAATACTCTTTTAAGAAAGGCTGATGAGAAATCAATTATAGGCATGTATTCATTTTTAATGTTACCCCTAGATATAAAAAAATTAAGAATGATCAATGATCTTCTATATAAAAAAAACTTAAGAATTTATTTTGCCCTTGAAAATAGGTTTTTTGAAGATATGAATGATATTAAAAACTTGTATAAAAGTCATTTATTAAGAAAAATTCAGTTAAAAAATTCCCCTTTATATAGTGAAATTAGAGATAATAAATATCGAGAAAAAATTTAAGTTTTTTTAAAATTATAAAATCACCTGGGAAATAACTGGAAAGTCGAGATTCTTTTTTGCATTAAGTTCTCCAAGCTCAATAACTACAGATAATCCAAGAACTTCTTTTTTTGCTTCTTTTATGATTTTTGAAACGCATTTAGCTGTTCCTCCGGTTGCTAGTAAGTCATCAATAATTATAAATTTTTGAAAATTTTTAATTGAATCTTTTTGGATCGAGAGTGAATTATTTCCATACTCTAAGCTATAAGATTTAGTAAAGAGTTCTCCAGGTAATTTACCTGGTTTTCTTGCAACTATCATTGGTTTAGAAAGTTGTAATGAAATTGCTGTTGCGAATATGAAACCTCTTGCATCAATAGCAATTATCGCATCTGCATTCTTAAGCATTTCTGAACAACACATATCCAAAACTAATTTTTTGAATATTTCTGGTTCTCTTAAAACAGGTAAAATATCTTTAAACAAGATACCTTTTTTCGGGAAGTCAATATGATCCTCAATAAATTTTTTTAAGTAGTGTTCTGGTTCCATTTTCTTTATAATTAAATTAATAACAATTTAATGCATTGATTGATTCTGGTAATAATTTACTTCATATTGCGATTTTATGTGCAATGCCTGAAGAAATAGGTACTGCATTAAGTAATCTTAAAAATATTTCAGAAAAAAGAAAGGGAGATCTAAAAATCTTTTCAGGGGAATGGATTAGTCCTGTAGATAACACTGTTATTTTTGTTTCAATAGCTTGGAGTGGTTGGGGAAAAGTAAGTGCATCAAGAGCTGCTACAAGGATATTAGACTCTACTATTAAAGGTAAGGCAGTTGATTTTTTAATTTTCACTGGAGTAGCTGGTTCAGCAAAATTTTCTTTAAATCAATGGGATATAGTCCTTCCAAATGAATTAGTTCAACATGATATGGATGCTAGCCCAATATATAAGAAATACGTAATTCCGGCTCTAAATAAATCTAGAATAAAGGTATCAGCTAAATTACTTGATTGGGCAAATAAATCAATATCAATGGATTTAAAAAAAAATAATTTAAAAAAATTTGGAAAGATTGAGGTTGGTTTAATAGCGACTGGAGATAAATTCATATCAGATAAAAATTTACTTGAAAATTTTTTAAAAGAATTACCTGGTTTATGTGCCGTAGAAATGGAGGGTGCGGCGGTGGCTCAAGTTGCAACTCAAGAAAATATTCCATGGTTAATTTTGAGAGTAATATCTGATAACGCAGATGGTAATGCAAAACAAAACTTTAATGATTTTTTAAATGAATATAAGAACTTTTCTTGGAATTTAATTGAAACTCTTTTATTGAATAGTAAAGAAATTTCTATACAAATTCTATAAACTATAAATAATTATTCTAATTTAACTTAGTTTGACACTTTTAAAAGAACTATTAAATTTAGATAAAATCTCTTTTTTAGAATTTTCATTTAAGGCATCAATTAACCCGCCCCTTAATAAAAATGAATATTTAATTCCCAATTGAGAATTCAATTTAAGATATGTAAAGATATCTGATTTTAATGAAGAAATCCAAATATTTGTTAATTCATTATCTAAAAACTTTTCACTTAAAAATTTATTAAATATTTCTTTACTTACTCTTATTATTCCATGTTCTGTGGAGTAAGGTTTGCATCTATGCATTGAAGCGAATCCTCCTACAGAATAAATTGAACAAAATTTCTCACAATGAAATTCAGAATTTAATGAAATTAAATCATATAATTTTCGGTTATTTCCTAAAGACTGAATTTTTTCATGGGCAAACTCATATGATTTAATAAGAGAAAAATCATATGAATTAAAAAACTTCTTATCAACAATACAAATACCTATTGAGGTGCCTATATTTATAATTACTAATTTTTTAAATTTTTCATTTGGGATCTTTTTTACTAAATAGGCCTGAATTATCATGTCATTTACAATCACAATTTTATTTTTAATTGGAATTTCAATATTGATTTTTTTTTCTAAAGGAGCACAATAAATTTCATCTTTATCAGAGTTTACGTCGCCAGGAATCCCAACAATTATTTTTTGATAGTTTGAAAAATCTTTATGAACGTTTTTTAAGAATTCATTAATAGCTATATTTTTACTTAATAATCGCTTAATTAAAAAATGAGTCTTTGAACTTAATGAAAATTCAAACAAATCAATATGAGTGCCTCCTATATCTATTAAAAGATATTTATCATGATCTTCTGCCTTGTTCATCTATTTAATATTATTTTTATAGAATTTTAAACGGGAAATAGATTTTTCTTAACCAAGGAAATAATATTTCTTGATTTATAAATTCTTTGTAATTAATTAAAAATTAAACTATAGTAGCAAATAAAAGAAATTTTACTTTTGAAAACTTAATGCAACTTATTTATGACTACGAACCAGAAAAAGTTTTCAAAGATGTAGATGTATATTTTTATGGAGCTGGAACAGGATTCAGTAGTTATTCAAAAATTGGCATTGCTGCATTCAAATCTATAAATAAAAAGCCTGTTGCTTTTATAGATGACAATTTTATAGGAAATTCAGATAAACTTTTTGATATTAAAGTTCTGAAACCTGAAGATGCAAAAAATCAAATAGAAAAATTAGGTCGAGACTACGTAATTGTTATTACAAGTAATTATTTTGATTCTATAGCTGAAAGTATTTCTAAATTTAAATTAGCTAATAAGGCATATGGTTTAACTCCATTAAAGAAAAACATAACTGAAAAAAGCTGTTCAACTTTAATTTCATATGCTGATGCTTTGCGTAAATTAGAAGGACATCATTCTAAAAGTCAGCAATATGATAGAAAAATTCAAACACTAAAATCTGAAAAAATTAATATTGCTTTTTTAGATATTCAATTAACTGAAAGATGCACAATGAAATGTAAAGATTGTTCAAATTTAATGCAATATTATGAAAAACCTATTAACGCAGATCATGATGAACTCGTAACTTCTTTAAATAATTTACTAGAAGTTATTGATGATCTAAGTGAGGCTAGGTTACTTGGAGGCGAACCATTTCTATACAAACAAATAGATGAAATTCTAGAAATTCTTGTAAAATCTGAAAAAGTACATAATATATATATTTATACTAATGGAACAATAAAAGTTAAAAGAAATATAATAGAGGCTTTAAAAAATAAAAAAATAACTGTTGAAATTACCGATTATGGAGAAAAACTTTCTAGAAATAAAGAAAATTTGATTAATTCTTTTGAAGAAGCTTCTATAAATTTTGTTTCTCACAAACCTCAAAATTGGACTGATTCTGCAAGGATAGTCCAAAATAATTTAGATGAAAAAAACTTAACTCAAATGTTTAAAGCATGTTGTGTAAATGATGTTTTCACATTACTTCATGGCAATCTTTATCATTGTCCTTTTTCCGCAAATGTTGTGAATTTAAAGGCTCTTTTTCCCAGTGATAAAGAATTTGTTAATTTAAAAAACTTATCATTTGAGGATTTAAAGATTAATCTAAAGAGATTTATTTTTGGCAGGCCATATTTGGAGTCATGTAAACTTTGTTTGGGGAGGGATTTCACACAACCATTGGTAGAGCCTGCATTACAAATCAAGAAGAATATTCCTTTGCCTGATTTTATTAGAAAATAGGTAAAGATAACCAAAAAAATAAATAATTATTTTTTATGAAATCAATATCTATAGTAATGCCAACTTTAGGAAAAAGTTCTAGTCTTTTAGATTGTATAAATAATTTTTTAACGAATGAATTACTTGATATTAAACTTCAATTAGTTGTAGTAGTTGATAATGATTTAAATAAAATAAGTAAGGATTTCTTAGAATTGATCAATAAACTCAAACTTTTAAGTCGAATAGAAAATAATTTTTTCTTCGATGAAATCTTTGTTAATAGATCTATGAGTGGACCTGGTAATGCTCGCAATATTGGACTCGAGATTTGTAAATTCGAATATATTCATTTTTGTGATGATGATGATATTTTATATCCTCAAAATTATCAATTTATTGATAAATATAAAACCGATGAGGATATCATTTTAATGAGATTCATAGATAGTTCTAAAGTTATGAATAATGAAATTCTGTTTAAAGATATAATTTCTTTTAGAAAATTTAAATGTAAAGAATTTTTATCTCTTCTTGATAAGAAGAAGTTCGCTCCTGTCCAATTACAACAATTTTTATTTAAAAGAATTTTTTTGCAAGAAAATAAAATAAATTTCCCTGAGACTCATCTAATAGAAGATATTGTTTTTAATCTTATTTCTATATATTTAGCTAAAGATTTTATCTTAATTAATAGTTCGATTTATTATTATGTAAATCAACTAGATTCAACAAAATCACTCAATACTAAGACTCAGGCATATGATTATTTAGTAGGATTAAATTTATTAGTAAAAAGACTTATATTTGGAATTAGAGATGAAATTCCAACAAAGATATTAAATGAATGTATCACCAGAATAATTTTAATGTTAGATATTAGATTAGAAGATTGTGATACAAATTTAAAAGAAGCAAAAGAATATATTTCCCATCAAAAAAAAGTAAATATTTTTAATTTTAAGAAAACAAAAAATTGTTATGAATGGATTACCAAAAAAAATAAATTTTTACTAAAACAAATACTTAGGGATGATTCTAATTCTATTGATTTTTATAAATATTTATTGGAAATTTTGGGAAATGATATCACAAATAAAAATATAGAAATATTTGTTATTTGTTTCGGACCTCTTGGGAAATCTATATATAAGAATCTTAGAAAGATTAAACAAGAAGTATTTATATTGGATGATAGATGGCAGGAAATTATCCAACAAAAAAGCATTTGCCATTCCAACATTTATCCTTTGAGTTACATAAAAAAATTGTCCCCTGAAAAAGAATATCTCTTTATTATTGCTAATCCAAATTTAATAACAGAGAATAATATTATGATAAAACTCAAAAATATAGAAGAAATTAGGAAAAATATTTTATCTTTTAAAATAATAAAAGCATATTCTAGATTGATTGGTGAAGATTGATTGAATTAAAAATCCTTTATTAGTTTTGCTGGGACTCCTGCATATATTCCAGGTTTGAGTATGTTTTTAGTAACAACTGCACCGCAGCCAATTAAAACATTACTACATATTTCAACATGATCTTTAATAGTAGATCCAGCTCCTATATATACATGAGATTGAATAATAACATTACCGCAAATTGTACAATTTGGTCCTACTATACAATAATCTTCGATTTTTGCTTCGTGCCCTACATATGTCCCAGTATTTATAAGAGATAAAAATCCAATTCGCACTTTATAACCAAGGAAAACATAATCAAAAATTAAACTACCTGCTTTTATTGATTTAAGATTAGTTTCAATAATCGACCTACTTGAAATAAGTTTAATAAAGTCATTTTTTTGCAAATTATATGAGAGTAGTTTCACCTTCTTATCTAAGAAAGTCTTTTCTGAGCCTATTCCAGTAACAAATTTATACCCTAACTCTTTATAAGAAGAGGAATCTGAAAATTCACCTAAACATTTATACCCTTCAATAGTTTCTCCTTTTTGAATTCTATTATCTAAGAATCCAACGAGGTTAAGTTTTTTTGATCGTTTTAAAATATGAAAAATAGATCTTGAGGCACCTGATCCTCCTAAAGAAATTAGATTCATAACTTGATCGAGTTATCGGGATGCCACCAGTCGTAATAACCAGTATAACCAGCTTCTTGGAATAACTCTAGCCATTCATCTACATGCAAATAACATCTTCCACCTGTTGCCCATTTGTCTATTATTTCTTTCTGTGCATTATTCTTATATGCCGCAATACGAATATAGGAATTTTTTTTTGTGATCCTCTCAATTTCTGAGATTGCAATCATGGTTTCTTTTTTACTTAAAAAGTTATGAAGTGAATTAATACTTATAGTATGTTCTATCGAATTAGTTTTAAGAGGAATAGATGTTGCATTGCAATTAATGTAAAGTATCTTTTTGTCTTTTATAGATTCACGTAAAGCATATAAAGATGCGTCTATACCAAAACACTTAACCTCATCAATTTCGCTTACTAAGTCATAAAGTAAAAAGCCTTTAGCGCATCCTATTTCGCAAATACTTTCGCCTTTTAAAACTTTAAACTGTTTAATAATTCTTTTTGCAACTGGTTTCCACCTACCATCATAGTAATAACCTCCATAGCCTTGTTCTCTATTCCCATCGTAGTAATGCCTACCATATATTCTTGCATAACTTTTATTTAAATCTGAAACTTTTATCCTCGTATCTAATTTTCTTTTGGATTTAGGTAAATCATTTAATAGATTTTCCATTCTTATTGCTTTATTCATTTATGTCCTTCCATTTGATTTTATTTTTTGTTGGATAAATATTCTCTGGGGTAAAAAATTTTGGGATGTTTTCTTTATGAATCTTATATTTTTTATCACAACTGGAACATTTTAAAAGGTTTTTTCCCAAAAGTATAATTTCGCCTTTGCAAATAGGACATTGCAAAAAATCAATAAACGTATTTATAAATCCATTACTCATTTTCAAGAATCCATTTATCTAAAAGAGTTAAGTTAATTCCATTGTTTTCCAATAATTTCTCTCTATCAAAAATTTCAAATATGTATTTTTTGTCTAAGCATAAATTTTCTAACTCAATTCTAAATTTTGTTTTAACAAGTATACCTGCTATAAATTCAAATAAACCTCCTGATTCAAAGTGTTCTTCAATTATGAGGACTTTTTTTATTGAAGATTCAATTAATATATTGATTAGTTCTAAAAGAGTTTCAGCTGAAATTTCTGAAATGATTATGTGGCAAATTGTTTTGGAAGTTTTCTTTTTCTTTATATGGGTGTCAATCATTGATGATATGGCGCCGGTACTGACTATACATTTTGATGAGTTTAGAATCCCATTTAAAAAAATATTTGTTTTTATTTCTTTTGTTTCAGGGATATCTGGCTCACCCCCTTTACATAATCTTATATAAGAAGGATTTTGATTCTTTCCATTAAGTTTATCCCATGCTTTTGTGAGACAATCTTCTGCATTGATAGGAGAAAAAGGTGAATAAATATTCATATTTGGGATGCTCCTCATTAAGGCGATATCCTCATATGCATGATGAGTAGATCCAAGCTTGTCGTAAGCAAGTCCACCACCAACACCAATTAAAATTAAAGATTGGTTATTAATACCGATATCAACTCTTATCTGCTCATAAGCCCTCATAATTAAAAATGGTATTATTGTATAAACTACTGGCTTCATACCTTCTGATGCTAATCCTGCTGCAACCCCTATCATATTTTGCTCAGCAATCCCACAATTAATAAACCTATCTGGAAATTTTTCAATAAATTCATCAAATATTCGAAATCCAATATCTCCAGCTAAAAGTATTAGTTTTTCGTCTTGACTAGCAATCTCTAGGAGTTTTCTAGCAATACTATTTCTCATTATTATCCTCCTAACTCCTTAAGTGCTTTTGCAAGTTCATCATCTTTAATTTTTCTATGATGCCACTTAGGTACTTTTTCCATAAAACTTATACCTTTCCCTTTAATAGTTTCTGCGATAATAACAACTGGTTCCTTATATTTATTTTGGAGGAATTTGTAAATTATTGGTATTAGACTTTCTATACAATGTCCATCTACTTCTTTTGCTTTTAAACCTATAGCTGCCAGTCTTTTTTGTACGTTACTAATTGATAAAATGTTATCTGTAAAATCTAGAGATTCTTGTTTATTGTTATCAATAATTACCAATAAATTTGATAATTTATGCTGAGACATAAACATAAATCCTTCCCAAATTGAACCTTCATTTGATTCTCCATCTCCTATTACACAGATAATTTTTTTATTTCTATTTCCTAGGGCTTTTCCGCATGCTACCGATAAACCATGACCAAGTGATCCTGTGGACCATGTAATAGATCTTAGGGAACCTTTCTTAGGATGGCCGCCGAATAAAGATCCATTTTTGTAAAAGTCATCAAGATCATTTATTTTAATTTCACCAATTCTTACTAAAGTTACTAACCATGCTAATAAGCAATGTCCTTTACTTAAAATAAATTCAAAATTATAAATTTCTTTTAGAGCATAAGCACTCGACATTATATCTATTACGCTTAGAGAACCTCCTATATGTCCTCCTTTAGCTTTATGGACAATATTTGTTAAGTCAATACGACTTTGATATGAGAATAATTTCGCTTTTTGAAAATAATTCTTCAAATCTTTCATTATCTAATAACTTTATTGAGGCAATTAAGTAGAGTTTTGCTTTTTTAAGCTGTGTATATAAAATTTTAGCACGATTAGTATTTCTACTTGGATCGGCATATATTCTTACTTTCCATCGTTCTGATAAAAACTCATTCATAATAATTAATGACCATTTTATTGAGAATAGTGAATTATAAATATTCAAATTAGATTTATCATCTTTAGATATTTTTTCATTTACAAAGTAATTTGACCAATCTTTAAAAATTTCACTTCCTTTTAAGTTTCTTGGATGTATTAAGAAATCAATATGTTGCTTAATAGGCGAGTCAAAGCCTGCATATTCAAGATCTACTAATCTAAGTTCATTATTTAAATCTAATACGCAATTATGAATTCCTGAATCGGCGTGACTAAAAACATGGCTTGATTTTGGATTTATTTTTTCAAGGTGAGGCACTAATTTATTAAGAAAAAAAGTTTCTAATTTTTCTATAAAAAGTTTATATTCTTTTTCAATGTCAAAGCTTAATTTGTTTTGTTTGTGGTTTTTAAATTTTTCCTTTATCTGATTGATGCAAATATTATTATTGATTAATGCTTCTTTAGCAAATAGGTTATTTCTATTTTTATTACAAGTAGAACGATGAATATTTTTTATTAAATTCAGATATTTTATAAAGTGAACCTTACTTAAGTATTTTGTATTTGGCATATATTGATATAAAAGCTTTAAATTTTTAGAATCTTTATTTACAAGAGGAACTGTAAACATTTTTGAAAAATTTGTTAGATAATTATGAATAAAATACTCATTATAAAATTGAATTTGATTATTTTGGGGAAATGATTTTTCAAAAAAAAGTTGATTGTTTATCTGTATTATCTTTGATTTACTATTTCCAGATTTCATTTTATCTTAAAAGGTTTGATATTGTTTTCCAATTTTCAACTTCAACTAAATTCCCCTTTTTTTTATATTGATCGCAATTATTAATGTTTTTATTATTGCCACTAAAAAGTATGTGTTTGGTATAGGAAAATTCTTTTCCTGAAGCAAAATATCTATTATGTATTTTCTCTAAATCATCAATTATTATTTTTGGATTAATTACTTTCAAGAAATCAATTTTTTCATCGAAAGTATCACAAAAAATGATTGATTTAATTCCTTTATGGAGATGATTTTTATCTATCAATTTAAAAATTCTTGATTGTGCAATCTCCAAAATATTAGTTTCCTTGGAATCTTTAATTCCAAACTTTGTTTTATGGCTAACAAGATATATTTCATGATCTTTGCTTATTAGTTGTTTTATTACTTCTATACAATTTTTGTAAAAGATAATTTTGTTACTTATATCTGAATAAATGTCACCTTGAATAAATTGCCAATTGTTGTCACCCAACTCATTCTTTATTTTGAATTTTATGTAATTAACATTTAAATTTAAAATATTGTCTTCTAAATTAAGACTATACTTCCTTGTCTTTAATGAATTTTCAATCGATTTTCTATAGTCCACCAAAGTGTTATCAATATCGATTGCAATTTTCATGAGATATTTTGAGATTTTAGATGTTTAACTGAAAAACATGTATTATTTTTATTCAAATTTCCTGCTCTGTAAGTTTCTATTATCTCTGAAATTGCCGAATCTACATTTTTTTCAGGCTTAAATCCATACTTTAAAAGTTTCTCTGAACATTGCCTATATGATCTAGGATCATTACTTTCAAGGATATTGATTTTACAATGTGGTAATTTTGAAACTACTTTTTTGGCTATATCTAAGATAGAAATATTTTCAAAACCTGCATTGAAAAATCCTGATTTTATTTGATTTTCTTTACCGAGGAAAAATTCATAAACTCTACAAATATCATCAATATGAATGTTAGGCCTTATTTGGTCCCCACCAAAAACAGTAATGGTTCCTTTTTCTAAAGCAGAATAGGTAAGTATATTTACTGCAACATCTAAACGCATTCGAGGGGAAACACCACAAACAGTTGCTGGCCTTATACAAGCTATATGCATTTTGTCTTGGTAACTTAAAAAAACTCTTTCTGCAACCATTTTTGTTTTGTTATAAGCACTTATAGGAATTAAAGGCGTCTCCTCATTAACCTTTGGTCTATCGCTTACTCCATAAACACTGCCTGAGCTTGCAAATAAAAATTGTTTGACTTCAGCTTCAACACTTAATTGAGCTAATAATTGGCTTCCTAGAACATTAACTTCCCAACTTAATTGAGGATTAAGATCTACGAGTGGATCATTTGCAATATTTGCTAAGTGAATAACACAATCTATATTCTCTAAATGTGATTTATTTAAGTTCCTTATGTCACAAACAATTTTGTCTAAGTTTTTGTGCGATTTTAGATAATCTCCAAACCAATTAGTATCTATTGACCTTACATAATGCCCTTTATCTAGTAATTTAGGGACCAAAACAGAACCCTTATAGCCGTTGCCACCTGTAACAAGAATTTTCATTAGATAATAATTTTTCTTATTTTTGCATAGTCTTTTTATCTTTGTCTATTTATGAAAATGAAAGGATTAATTTTTCTTTTATTGAATATAGATCGATAGGTTTGTTACCCATATTTTCTACTGCTAGGCTTGATACACAACATCCTAAAGCTGCAGTCTCCATAATTGTATTACCTGAAGATATACCAACTGACATTATTGCGAGTAAAGAATCCCCAGCTCCAGTCACATCAACAGGATTTACTGTAAGAGCGGGAAAAGCCTGACTTACATATTGATCATCTTTATTATTTTCATAAACTATGAATCCATCTCCACCTAACTTCATAAGGAGATTTTTTGACTTTGTTTTTTTCATTAAATTCTGGCTTAATATTTCTAGTCCTGTCGCCTTGTCTTGTAAAGATATCCTTGCTTCTCTTTCATTGGGAAATATGAGAGTACATTCCTCTAGCTTTGTAATTAAACCAACTTGGCTGCTACATTGAACATCTCCAAAAACAAAAATATTCTCTTTTTTCGCTACTTCTCTTATTGTTTTAAGTATCTTTTGGGTAACTATTCCATATACAAAATCAGAAATTATAATCCCATTACATTTCTTTGAAAAATCAATTATCTTTTTTATTATTTCCTTTTCGATTTGTTTTGAAATTTGATGATCTTCTAATTTACTTACTCTAAATAATTTTTGATTATCTACTACGTATCTTTTCTTGAAAGTTGTGGGTCTAGTTGAATCATAAATTATTCCGCTGCCAATATTTTTATCTTTAATTGTACTTTCAACCCAATTTGCGTTCTCATCTTCGCCAACTACTGATATTAAGTTGCAAGATGCACCTAATGCTTTTACATGGGAGGCTACGACTCCTGCACCTCCCAAAAATTTCCTAGATTCTAGTTCTTTAACTACAATCACAGGAGCTTCGGCACTCATGCCAATAGCTTCGCAAGCTATGTATTGATCTATTATTAAATCTCCAATTACTAAAATATTTGCTTTTTTAAAATTATCAGTTGAAGAAATTAGATCATCAAATGAAATCTTCTGTCTTTTGCAGGCTTCTCTAAATTGATCTCTTCTTTTTCGTGATAAATTAGTTTCAGATTCATTTAATAAATCAGTATTATTGTAATGAATTTCTCCTGCATAGAATCTAACTTGTTTATTCATATTTTTCATAAAAGATATAGCTTTTCTAATGTTTATTTCTTTATTCGTTTCGTATTCTGTACCAAGAATTAGTTTTTCAGGATAGATAGACTTTGTAGCCTCATAAAGATCATCTTTTTCTAAAAGAACTAAATAATCTGCTAAACCCAAAAGCTCTAATGAAGCGGCCCTCTCAGTTTGAGTATATTGAAATCTTCTTTTTCCATTCTCATAAGAATCAGGAATAACAGCAATGTAGAGTTTTTTCCCTTGTTTCTTTGCATATTTAAGGTACCTTATGTGACCATGGTGAACAGTATTAAAATGTCCATATCCCAAAACAGAATCCTTAGATGGCTTTATATCTCTTAATCTGATTATCTCTGTTTTATTTGGAATATTGTTGTTTGGCATCTTACAAATTATTTTTTAAAGTAATGATTTCTATTAATTACTTTCCCTTCTTCAGGCTTATTATTACAAAGCCATTGCATACAAATATGTCCTACTAATAATTGAACATCTTCCGATATTTGCATGTCATTTATATCAAAGTGTATAGGGTGAGAAGCAATTTTTTTTGCTTTCCCCCCATCAAAACCAAGGATAGCAAAAGTTTTAAGTCCTAATTTATTACCAGTATTTATTGCATTTAATATATTTGGGGAGTTGCCGCTTCCAGATAAAGCTATCAATAAATCACTTTTATTACCTTTTACAAGGATTTGATTAGAGTAAATATTTTCATAACCAATATCATTCGCAAGACATGTCGCAATAGCCACATTTGAACCAAGTGCTTCAACTTTTAGCCCAGGCATTCGCCCATCTTCTCTTGTACATCCAATACCATAATTAAAATCATTTGCGATATGATTTGCATTTGCAGCACTTCCTCCATTGCCACATAGAAAAACGTTTTTCTCATTCATCCATGCATCTCGTAAGTTTTCTGCTAACTCTTGAATAAGAAATATATTTTCCTCTGTAAAGCAATTTTTTAAATTATCTAAATAATTAAAAGCGTCTTTTAAAAATTTTTCTTTAGATTGACTAATCATTCTGCTTAAACTTTTCTTTTGATAAATAGATTTCTAGATCTTTTAATGCTTTTGGTGTGCCTATATCAACAAATATTTTATCAGTATGCCAAGTATTTATCATTCCTTTAAAAAAAGGAATTACATCTTTACTAAAATCAAAGGCATTTTTATTCAAAGATTGAATTTTTTTTATAAGAGAATTATCAAATAAATATATTGCACCATTGGCACAATTGCCTGGCGGATCAGATTTTTTTTCATGAAAGTCAATTAATATCCCATCTTTATCAGTGACTACAATCCCACACTTAGAGGGAGTTTCAGTTGTAAATGTTAACATAGTTAGTAAACAATTTTTAGGTTTTAAATAATAACTATTTAGAAAAAATTTTAAATCTGTGCTGGTGTAATTATCAGCATGAAGCATTAAAACCGTAGAATTTTCAAAAAAATCAATATTTGATAATAAAGTTCCTGCAGTCCCAAGTAAGTGTTCTTCATGAACAATTTTGACTTTCATTTTTTTTTCAGATCTATTAATAATGAACGATTTTACTTGGGATTCCAAATAATGAGTATTAACAAGAACTGATTCACATCCTAATTTCTCTAGCTTCTCCAACCAATGTCCTAATAATGGTTTTGAATTGATCTCTACAAGACATTTTGGGATATTCAAAGTTAATGGCCTTAATCTGGTTCCCAACCCCGCAGCCAGGATTAATGCCTTAAGAGGTTTATCCATTTTTTAAAAATTTAAATTTGACTTGTTGATGATAAGATCAGCTAATGAAAAACTAGCAGTGAAAGCAGGAGAAACTGCATTTAATACATGAGTAGTATTATTCTGTGAAATACACAAAAAGTCATCTTCAAGTTTTAACTGATTTTTATGAAATAATTGAGCTCTAATTCCTACTTTAGTACTTCTTTTGAGATCTATCGGTTTTATATCAGGGATGAGTTCACTTGCCGCTTTGTAAAGTAAAAAAGGTATATTTGTAAATGCCTGTTCATGAACATATCGCCTAAAATTATTCCTATTTGCCATATACTCTTTAAGAAGAATTCCTAAGTTTCTTGAATATTGAAGAGGTTCAATATATTGAAAATTTTTGTAATTTTCTCTTCCAAGAGATAAAGTAGCTGTTGGTCCGATAATAATTGAATCATTGTCAACGTTGGGAGTAAAGTGCACTCCAAGAAAAGGTACAGAAAGATCGGGTACTGGATAAACATTTGTATTGATTTCAACTTTGGATGATTTTTTAATTTCCCAGTAATTTCCTTTAAAAGGTAATGATAAATATTCAGTTCCAACACCAAACTTTTTTGAAATTTCAAGTGCTTTTATACCAGCAGTATTGAATAAATAGCCATAATGAATTTCCGCATCATTATGCATTTTGAGTATTGAATTTTTAGAGTTAAAAGATTTTATTTCACACCCTAGTAAGATTTCTACATTATTTTCAACTAATTCTTGTTTGATTTTATTTAAGATTATTAAAGGATCTACTACAGAGGTTTCTGGGCTCCAGATTGCTCTTTTGACAAATTTTCTTGGATTGGATATTCTTTTTTTAATTTCTTTAATGTCAATCATTTCTATATTTACTTCGTTATCTTTTCCTCTTTTATATAAAAAGTCTAATTGAGAATCTAAGATTTCTTTCTGAGGCAGAATAATTTTTCCGCAATTATTAATTGGCAAATTTCTTTTTTTTATCCATTTTTTTAATCTTTTTGCCCCTGACATGCAGACTTTTGCTTTTAATGAATTAGGTTTGTAATAAATTCCTGCATGTAAAACTCCACTATTTCTTCCTGAATTATGTTGGCCAATTTTATTCTCTTTGTCTATAACTGTTATTTTTTTAAAAAGATTTTTTTTTGATAGTTGATAGGCTAAAGATAACCCTACAATTCCTCCACCTATTATTAAAATGTCAGTATTTTTTTTGAACAATTAATTTAAATATTTAAAGGGATTTGGAAGCTAATAATTCATCCAAGTTATCAAACAGTTTAATATTAGATTTTTTATCTTTAAAATAAAAGAAATCATTTTTCATATATTTCAAAACACTTTCTCTCTCAGTCATCCCATGTCCTGTAAGTAGATGTACTAAATTAGAAATGCCAGCATTTACGCCAGATTGTAAGTCAGTTATTCTATCTCCAACGAGTATTGATTTTTGGAGATTAATATTAAAGTATTTCAAAGACTCCATGATCATACCAGTACCAGGTTTTCGCCATGAATTTTCTGAATCTGAACTTACAAATGAATTAGCAAAAATTGCAGCAATTAAATCACTTTCGGAAATTTCACTAAGCATCTTCTTTGTTACATCATCATAGTCAGCCCAATTAAAATATCCTCTGCCAATTCCAGATTGATTAGTAATAACAATAGTTATCCAACCATTTTTTTTTGCAAACCTTAGTAAATCCATAACTCCAAGTTCAAGTTTTACTCTTTTTGGATCTGAAATATAATGATTATCTTTGATTAAAACTCCATCTCTATCAAGGAAAAGAGCTGGAGTTTGCTTATCTAAATTTATGTTCTTTTGGAAAATCTTTAAATCTTTAAATCTCATAAT
The DNA here is from genome assembly GCA_902621675.1 of uncultured Prochlorococcus sp. Lineage (GTDB taxonomy): Bacteria > Cyanobacteriota > Cyanobacteriia > PCC-6307 > Cyanobiaceae > Prochlorococcus_A. Next base: position 27,740 of record CACNMX010000001.1, read on the forward strand.
AGTCTTTCTTCAAACTCTAGAATTAACTTCAGAAATTTTTCCATCTTTAATTCTTAAAATACGATCGCAAGATTTTAATGTGCTTAATCTATGGGCAATTATTAGGATGGTAAGATCTTTTTCTAAGGCTTCAATTGTTCTCATAATGTCATCTTCAGTTTTGTTATCAAGAGAACTAGTAGCCTCATCAAAAACTATTATTTTATTTTGTCTATAAAGTGCCCTTGCAATTCCAATTCTTTGCCTCTGACCTCCACTAAGTTGAATACCTCTTTCTCCGACGATTGTATTGTATCGATATTTTTTAGACATTATAAAATCTTCAAGCCTTGCTTTCTTAGCTGACTCTTGGACTAATTGAAAATTTATTTTCTCTTTTGGAATACCAAATGCGATATTTTCTGAAATTGTTGCGTCTGATAAATAGATACTTTGTGGTACATAAGAAATAGATTGTCTCCATTGGCGTATTAATTTTTTATTTCTATTATTGTTTATTTGAACATCATCTACATATAAATTGCCAGACGTTGGATTAAGTAAACCCATAATTATTTCAAGTAAAGTGCTTTTACCACACCCTGATTTTCCTATAAATCCAATCCTCTCCCCTTTCTTAATCTCTAAAGAAATATTATCTATTACCAAAGAACTTTTCTTAGAGTATTTGAATTTTATATTTTTAAGTTGTATGAGATCATTAAAGTCAATTTTTTTTGGATAAGTTTCAAGGATTTTATTTCCTTTGAATTCGTTTATAATTTTTAATACTTTTACTACAGCGTAAAGATTTCCCTTAATTGTTGTAAGAGCGCTGAAACTTAATTGCATAGAGGGTAATAGCTTTTGAGCTCCTAGTGCAAAAGTTGCCATGATTGGTATTACTTCATTGGGATTTGAACTCTTATAAAAAAGTATTATTGAAATCAATGCTATGAGTACCATTCCTATTGCTTCTATTAGAAATTTAGGAGAAATAGCGATAAATTGGCTTTTTGCTTCGTAAAGTCTTAATGGGAAATCGGAGTCCCTATACATTGCGGCATAAGAACTTTGAGAGTCACTCATTATTACTTCTCTTATGCCACCAAGTCCTTCTTGAAGAGATCTGATTTGTTTTGATTTATAATGAGTTTTTTTTCTACTATATTTTTTAAGCTTAGTTTTAATAGTAAAAGAAATTATGAAATATAAAGTGCCAAATATTACTCCTGTAGAAATTGCGGCATAAAAACTGGTGAAAAGTAGAGTAACAAAAATAAATAATGTAATAACTAATCCAGTTAAAAATTGTAAAGATTGGTTTATTACATCAACAGTATCTGAAACATGTTGAGAAATTATCGCAATTATTGAACTACTATTATCTTGAGTATGCTTTAAGTAAGACTTATTTAAAGTAAAGAAATAAGCTTTGCAGCTTAAATCGCATCCTATAGCAACAGCAACTCTCTGATTTAGCCAAAAAGTAATTGTTTTAATAAGAAAGGCTAAAATTGCCGTAACTATAAAAATGAAGGTTAAAGGAAGTATTAAATTTTGAGTTTGGTTTATTCCTTGAGAATTAAGAAAAGACTTTACCCAAGATAATCTAAAAATTAAATCCGGATTGATTAGTACACCTAAAAAAGGAAATACAGCAGCAAGAGTTAAAACTTCAGCAATACCACTTAAAATCATAAATCCAAAAAGAGAAAATATTTGTAATTTTCTCTTCTTGCTTAAATGCACCCATAAATTTTTAAAAATTTTTTGAATAGACGGATGTTGATTTTTGCTTAAATAGAATTTTTCTGAATTCATATTATAATTCTTGAACTATTTCTAACAAAAGGCCTTCAATACATTCTAAATAAACAACTTTAACTTTATTGTCAGCGGAGGTGATAGGTTTATTTTCCAAAAATATTCCTTTTTCTGAACATTTATTAAGGATTTCATCAAGACTACTTACTGTTAGAGCAAGGTGTGTGATTCCAATGGAGTATGCAGTGCCTTCCCATCTTTTTTTACTTGGATGAGAATGAAACTTAAGCAACTCAATCATATTGCCATTTTTATCAGAAAGTTTGGCGGTTGTTACTTTTACATCTTTTAGACCCATCATGGCGTCAATTTTAGGCCCATGTTCTATCATTTTTTTTACTAACTTAAACTCTAAAACCTCTGTCCAAAAATCAAGAGAATTCTCTAAATCTTTTACGACTATTCCCGTGTGACGTATGCAAGCAATCATTCGTTAAGAATATCTTCAATAGATTCTTTCAAAACTTCAATACCCTCAATCAAGGCTTCAGAAGAAATAGTTAAAGGAGGACCTATTTTTATTGATTCTCTACCTGTATGAACAACTAATAACCCCTTTTGATAGCATTTTTCTACAATCATGCTAGTGAAAATTGAATCTGATATATTTTTTTTGGTAGATCTAAACATTATGGCTGCAATAAGTCCCTTACCGCAGATATATGTAATGTTTTCCCTGAAAATTTCTTTTAAATGTTCCAGACCCTCAAATAATATTTTGCCTTTGGAAATTGCTTCTTGATTAAGATTCAATTTCTGTATTTCATCAAGAACGGCTATGCCAGCAGAACATACTAATGGATTCGCAGAGTGGGTACTACTCATATTACCTGTTTCTGGTAAATCCATTATTTCTGATTTCCCTATTAAACCTGATACAGGAACTCCACCTCCCATACCTTTACCAGTACAAATTAAATCTGGCTTTACTCCATAATGTTCGTACCCGAAGTTTTTTCCAGTTCTTGCAAAACCAGATTGCATTTCATCAAAAGTAAGAATAATATTATATTTCTTACAAATATTTTCTATCTCCTTAACAAAATTTTTTGGATAAAAAATTGCTCCCCAACCTTGAAATGTTTCTAGCATAAATCCGCAAACATCTTTTTTTAAATCAAGTCCTTGTTTTATAAGATTTTCTAAACTTTCATTTAAGAATTCTTTAGCTCTTTCATTACTTACTTCCCAAGGATATGGGAATGGTATGTGATGTATATCCTGATCATGAAAACCCATCCATTTTTTTTGGGAAATATTACCACTCATCATTTGTGCTCCAAAAGTTCTCCCATGCCAATTATTTTCAAGACAAATTATTCCTAGACGCCTTTTACCTATTCTTTGTCCATTCATTCTCATAAGTTTTAAAGCGGCTTCAGTTGCTTCTGTTCCTGCAGATAATAGAAATGCTTTTTCGAAATTTTCTCCAGCAAAAGATACTAGTTTTTCTAAATAATCAGCTCTTATTGTGTTGCAGTATGCGTAGCAGCTCAATAAAGGTTCATCACAAGTTTTTTTAATTGATTCAATTACTTTTTGATTTGAGTGTCCAACATTCGCTACAAAAATGGTAGAAGTAAAGTCAATCCAACGATTATCAGCCATGTCAAAAACGCTAAAATCTGAGGCCTTATTCCATATGATTGGCAATTGTCCATGCATGGACCTTGATTCAACTCTTTCTAATCGATCAAAAACTTCTTTAGTTCCAGGTGCAGGAATTAGTGTATTTATATTTCTGTACTTTGAGTTGATTTTTTTAACTTTTTTGGGTTCAAAATTAAATGAAAAGTTACTCATGCAATTGTTAAGTGAATAGTTTGTTAATTAAATTTGGATTTGTACTTACTTGATATTTTAAAAGTTCATAGTCTTGTTTATGATCAATTTCGTATGATTTTGGTGTAATAAAAGGCAGAACTTTGTTTCCATAAATTAATTTATTTTCTTTTATGTATTCTGCTCTTATTAGGTCAATATAACCATTTCCTACATATGTTTTAGGGAAAGTTTGTCTAGCATTATTTGAAAAATCAATTTTTGAACTTCCTGTAAAGATACATTTAAGTCTATTATTCTCAGAAATTTCAAAAGTTTTATATGCAGATTCAGACATCTCATGAATCGATCTCAGTGATGTAACCTCATTGTTATTTGCAAAGGTATCAATGGCTTGATCAATTACTAAAGGATCTCTAATGGGAGTTGTTGGTCTAATTAATGCAATAATATCTGGCTCTTTGTAGTTTTCATTGAACCAATTTAAAGCATGAATAATGAACTCGTAATCTGTTGAATAATCTTGGGAAATTTCTTTTGGCCTAAGATAAGGAACTTTAGCACCTTTTTCTAAAGCATGTTTCCTATAGGTATCTGAATCTGTTGAAACATATATTTCATCAATTAGGTTACTTTTTTGGCAAGCAGCAATTGACCATTCTATAAGAGAGAATCCACAAAGTTTTTTAATATTTTTGTCTTTCACTCCTTTTGAACCAGATCGAGCTGGAATTATTGCAAAAGTCACCATAGATTAATTTAAGTCAAAAGAAATATGTTCTCTCAATTTTCTAGCAATGGGCACCTCATCATCAATAATTTTTTTCTGGCCATCTCCCATAGCACTTTCTATTTTTCTTACCCCACCTACAAGTTGCATTAATCCAGATGGTTCTAAAGAAGCTGATTGGTCAGAACCATACATTGCTCTATCAATAGTAATATGTCTTTCCAAGGAATTTATACCTAGAGTTGCTGCAGCAAATGAAATCGCTAAACCAGTTTCATGGCCACTATATCCAACATCACATTTAAATTTTTCTTTGAGTGTTTTTATTAAGTTTAAGTTTGCATCCTCATCTTTCATGGGATAAGTAGAAACTGTATGCATTAATTCAAAAGGACAACCGTGGCGTTCAAAAATATCAATTGCTCTCTGGATATCATCGTAAGTCGACATCCCTGTAGATATAAACGTATGTTTACGTTCTTCCGCAATTTTCTCAAGCAACTCTAGATGAATAATCATTGCAGAAGCTACTTTATTAAATTTGCAGTCAAATTGTCTAAGAAATAGTTGACTATTAATATCCCAAGCAGAAGCAAACCAAATAATTTCTTTTTCCTTACAGTATCGGTCAATTTCTTTATAGTTTTCAAACGATAGTTCAAGACCTAATTTCTGATCTCTTTGTGTATTTCCCCATGGACTTTCTCTAAAAGAATCTAAAAACTTTTTTGAATAAACTTTTTCAATATCTCTTTTCTGGAATTTAACTGCATCACAACCAGCTGATTTGGCGTTATCAATTAATTCTTTGCAAATAGATAAATCACCATTGTGGTTTATACCTATTTCCGCAATTATAAATATAGCCATGAATTGAATTATTATTAGTTTATTCTATCAAAAACAACATATACTCAGATATAATTAAATTTTTTCTAATATTAATTAATAAAGAAAATCTAATATATTAAATAGCTTTATTTTTTAGAGTATTTTTTAGAATTGAGTTTAATAATTAGAATTATTTATGTGATTTTGAGTTAATTAAATCATTAGAAATAATTTATTTAAACGTAAATATAGGATCAATCAAATAAAAATTTTGTTAAAAAATTTGAAATACTATTTAAATAATTTTGAGTAAAGTTTTCTAGTTTTCTCTATGTTTAATTCCTTTGATCTATCGATACCTTTTTTTGATAAATTAAAGTACAAAGAATTGTTTTCATAAAGTTCTACAATCGCTTCATAAATCAAATCAGGCCTTAATTTTTTCACAGTAATTCCGCAAATATTATGAGGAACTAAGTAATTTACTCCATTATTTAAATTTGTATTAATAATTGGAACCCCCATTGATAAAGCCTCTAATTGGGATAAACCATATGCTTCGGATTGATTAATACTAGGAAAAAGATAAATATCACTATTTTTTAGATATTCATTTTTCTTTGCCTCATCATCAATCTCGCCTTTGAAAATTATGTATTTATCTAGACCAAGCTTATTAACTAAATTTTTTAAAGACATTTCCTCAGGTCCAGATCCTATTATTAAATACTTAAAATTAATATCAGGTCTTGTTTTTAATAATATTTTCATTGATTTGATTGAGATTTCTAAGCCCTTATATTTAACTAATCTACAAACACTTATTAAAGTAATAAATTTCTTATTTTTTAAAGGTTCTTTTTTTTCTGATATATTTTTTGGGAGTTTAATTCCAACAGGTATAAAATGTGTTTTTTTTAAAAATATTGGTAAGTTCCCAAACAATGAGGACTTCAGATGAAGAGGTGTAAGGTAAATTATCTTTTTAGAAAGGAGGTATAAAATAAAGTCAATTAATAATAAAATTGGCGAAAATAAAACATAATTCTTATAAATTTCGGCATGCCAAGTTATTATTATATTTGTCTTTGGGCTATATAATTTGGAAATTATAACTCCTAATGCAGTAATAGGATCAGGGTGCTGATAATGAATGTAATTGTACTTTCTAGAGTTAAGTAAAATAAAGATAAAAAACTTTATTGAGAAAGATATTGTTTTAAATTTGAGTATTGGAGGAAAAATAATTTCATTGAGCCCATTATTATATTCTTTGAGAAGCACTTTTTTTTTGTATTCATTATTTATAGATATAATTGAGATCTGTTTTTTCTTAAATGTATTGAGATTATTAGAATATAAATTCATAATAAATCTTGGAATGCCACCAACATAAAAACTCGGCACTTTATAAGCACAAAGTATTTTAATATTTTTCATTTTTTGGCGTGTATTTGGATTGATTATCTTGCATAATAAAATTTTTAAATTCGACTTTCTTATAGTGGGTAAATTTATAATTATTTTATCGTAGAAAAGGTGATTTAAAACTAAACCAAAATTTATTTTAAATTGTATTCAACAGGAAATTGATATTTAGAGTTTTTAATGAATTTCTATTAGTATTTGATCAAAAAATAAAATTAAACTAAATCCAATAGACTTTCGCCATTATCAATAAGAAATTTTTCAATAAATTCTCTGATAAATCCTTCTCCACCTTTCTTTTTAATAATAAAATCAGCTATATCTAAAATTAATGGATGGGAATCAATAGGAGCTACACCAAATCCTGAAAATTGCATTGCATGATAATCATTAATATCATTACCAAAATAAATAATCCCATTTGAGGATGAACAATTACCAAATTTATTATTTAAGTAATTAACAATAAAATCCTTTTTGTTATCTACCCCTTGATAAGAATCAACACTTAGTTTCTGCGCTCTTGTTTTTACAACTTTATTTTTTTCTTTTGAAAGGATAAAAATATTTAAATCCCAATTATTTTTTTTCATAAATTTTTTTAATAAATTAAAAGCTAATCCATCGCCCCTATCACAGACTATATATTCTTCCCCGCTAACTGAGAGAGTTACTTTATTATTGGTAAATACCCCATCAAAATCAAAGATGAATGTATGGATATCTCTAAAATAAGGTAATTTTTTATTAATCAATATTTAACTCCTTTTCTATTAATTCGCATAGTAAATGGCCTATGAATATGTGTAATTCTTGTATACGTCCAGTATTCATTGAATTAATTATTATCGAATAATTTACAATATCTTTTAAAACTCCACCATTTTTGCCTAATAATCCAATTGTAGTTATTCCTAGTTCATTGCTTTTTTTTATTCCATTTATAACATTTTTACTATTTCCAGAAGTTGAAATACCTATAACAACATCTTCTTTAATACCTAATGCTTCTATTTGTCTTGAAAAAATTTGATCATATCCAAAGTCGTTTGCGATACAAGTAATAACAGAAGTATCAGAATTAAGGGACAATGATTTTAGTGGTATCCTATTTTTATTAAATCTACCAATAAGTTCAGCAGCTAAATGCTGACTATCAGATGCACTCCCTCCATTACCGAACCAATATATAGTACCTCCGGTAATAATCGAATTTGATATTATTTTTGCAATTTCTGATATCTTTTTAGTTTGGTTTTCAAGAAGATTATTTGTAAGAACATTATGTTCTTTGCAAGCAGATCTTATAATGTCTTCCACAAAAAATTAAATCTTTATTTATAAGTTAGCATAATCACTGCAAGGTATTATTTTTAAGTAAATACTTATTAGATTTTCACTAATTATTTTTATTTAAAATTTAAATACTATAAATTTAATCGATAATGTGTTTTATATCTTTAAAACTAGAATGGGGAATTTTATGATTAATTTAAAAATTAATTAGAAAAAAAATTTATATTATTTTGATTTTTATAATCAGAAAACTTAGCTTTTATCCTAGTCCTTTAGATAATCTGAAATATTCCAGTCCTTGACCAAATTTTGTATTATTTTGAATACGCCGTCCTTATTAAATTCAAATAAGTTCTTCTCAAGTAATTCAATATTCTTTATTAAGTAATCAAATTCATAGGAATCCTCTATCGCTTTGAAAATAAGTGGATGTTCAGTACTTTCTTTCTCAGCATCTATTAACAATTCTTCGTAAAGTTTTTCTCCTGGCCTTAATCCTGTGTATTGAATTTCTATGTCTCCAAAAGGGTTTTCTTTGCTTTTCAATTTTAAACCAGATAATTTGATCATCTCAGTGGCTAAATCTTTAACCTTAATTGGTTCTCCCATATCAAGTATAAAAACTTCACCACCCTTAGCTAAAGAAATTGACTGAAGTACTAAAAGAGCAGCCTCAGGAATTGTCATAAAGAATCTTGTTATTTCAGGGTGTGTAATTGTAATAGGACCTTTTCTTTTTATTTGTTTCTTGAATAAAGGAACAACTGATCCAGAAGACTCTAAAACATTGCCAAATCTCACCATACAATATGTAGTTAAAAAAGAGTTCTTACTAAAAGCTTGAACTATCAATTCAGATAGTCTTTTTGTGGCTCCCATAAGATTAGTTGGCCTAACAGCTTTATCTGATGAAATTAATAAAAAGTTTTTAACTTTATGATCTTTGGCCAGATTGCAGAGATTTAGTGTAGAAAAAACATTATTATAGATTCCTGAAAATGGATTATTTTCAACAATAGGAACATGCTTATAAGCAGCTGCATGAAAAACTGTATCAATTTTATTTTCAGAAAATATTTTTTCTAAATTTTTTTTCCTAGTTGCATCACACAAAAATGATTTGATGTTTAAATTTTTTGAATTTAACTTTAGTTCATTATTAATTTCATATAAATTTAATTCATTAATATCTAGAATTAAAAGCTCTTTGGGATCGAGTTTAATGATTTGTCTGCATAATTCTTTACCTATTGATCCTCCCGCTCCACTTATAAAAACTGAGCAATTTCTTATTCCTTTCTCTAATAGTGTTTTTTTTATTGGAACTGGATCTCTTCCAAGAAGATCTTCGGTCTCTATAGGTTTTAGATTATCTGATTTGAGAACTCCTAATGCTAGTTCTTCTAAATTAGGAACTTTATAAATTGGATTTTGAAAATAGCTTAAAGAATTAATAATAAGTTTTAATTTACTTGGATTTAAAGAGCTTATTGAAATAAGAACCCTATCAATTTTTTTGAATTTAGTTTTAAATTCTTTTGGAGATATAACTTTTACCCCATTTATAAGTCTACCTTGAAGTTCTTTTGAATCATCTATAAAAAATTTTACTTTATATCGATTTGTTGAATTCAAAGCAGCTAGAAGTTGAATACCAGTCTTGCCTGCTCCATATAAAGCTACTTTGTAAGCATTTACTGATTGATATTTATTTTTTAATTCTATTAATTCCCTCAATATGATTTTTGATAGATAAGTTAAGAAAGTTATCGTAATGAAAAGTATAAAAAACGATTTTTTTTCGGGTAAATAAAAATCAAAAATATTACCTAATAAAATTACAACAAATATAGATATTGCATTTCTATACATAATTCCAAATAGGATTTTGTTGTTTAAATATTTCGTTATTCCCTTATAGGCACCAGTGAATAAATAAGTTGTTGATAAGCAAGCAAATAAAATTGTGAGGAAAGTTTTGTCATTAAAATTATATGGATAAAATACTATTAAGTTTGATAAATAAAAAAGGATTATGTCGAATATTAGTAGTATGAGTCTTCTTATATAAATTTTTCTGAGTTCAATTATATTAAGTAGTCTTATAAAATATTTGATATTAGTTTTCATTTTAAAATTGTATTGAGGCAGCTTTTGTTTTATCCAAATAGATTCCTAACAATAATACAAATAAAGTTATAAAAAACTCAATTCTTAAAGACGAGAAATACGCAGCTAATGCTATAAGAATAGAACATATTGAATAGAGGTATGTTACATTTTTATGACTCATTCCATTCTTAACAAGTCTTTGATAAAGATGAATACTATGAGGTTTGAAAATGTTTTCTTTTTTATATAATCTCATAACAATACAACTTACACAGTCAAACAATATAGGTGAAATTATTAAAATCAATTTAGTAAATTCAGTATAAGAGTTTGAATTAATTAATGCATTAAAAATCAATGCACCAATAATTGTAGATCCAACATCGCCCATGAAAACTTTTGCTGGATCTTTATTAAATAAATAAAAGCTTAAAAGGGAACCAACTATTGGCATATATACATTTGTCTCTAGTAGTAAAGTTGCAGAAATAAAAAATACTATAGCTATAGAACTTAGTAGCCCATCAATCCCATCTATGAAATTCGAAAAATTGATTACCGATGTGCCTACAAAAAATAAAAAGGCAAATATATAAAAATTATCTATTAATAATATTTGATTATTAGTCAAAATTAAAATTAAAACTACAGTTAGAGCTTGAATAATAAACCTATAAATTGATTTTAAAGAAAAAAAGTCATCACATAAGCCTACAATACCTAAAGGTATAATTAAAATATATATCGAATAATCGAAATTAAATATAGGTATCAATAATAAAGGAATAATAAGAAAAACAATGCCCCCACCTCTGGGAGTTGGATTTATATGGTTACTCCTGTCGTTGGGTTTATCAAGAATTAAATTTGGTATTAGAATTTTTAATATAAAATAAGATAAAACAATGGATGCAAATATTAACATCAATTAAGATCAAATATTTATACTAAAAAGAATAGTAGTAATTTTAAAAAGTAATATCAATTTATTATTTAGATTCTGAAATAAGAATAATCATTGGGATTGATAAAAATGTATGAGGGTATGTTAGTGGTACTGCACCAAATCCACTTAAAAAAGAACCTAAGAAAAGTAAGGTTGACAATATTAATATCGATTTGTTTTTGAAAATGTTAGCGTAAAGTATTCCTATTCTTATTGGTTTAATGAGCTGGAATTTGATAAGTACGACAATGATAAGAGTTGAGAAAAATAATCCGTATTCCAGAAATTGACAAGTAAAGAGTGAGTTTAGTGGGAATCTATTTAAGTTTTCTAAAAAGTATATATCTGAAGTCATATTTGTTGGTAATTTATCTATTTTACTGATAACTAGTCGAGTATATTGAGATATACCTGATCCAAGGAAAAACTCTTTAAAGTCTATTTTACTTAATACCATGAAAGGTAAAGACTTGAAATATATTGACTTGTCTATAGAAAGTCCATATTGATTATAAAATGAAAAAAGAGTTGAAAATCTCTTGTATAGAAATTCTTGAGTATTCATAAACCAGTAAAAACCAGTTAAAGATAAAAGAAGTGAAAATGGGATTATTTTTGTCAATAAATTTTTAATAATTTTCTTTTTTTGGATTAATTTAATTATTAAAAATAAAATTACCGTAATCAATATCATAAGAATTGAAAAGATATAAAGACCTGATTGATGAAATAAAAGCATTGATATCCATGAAATCGCTATTATTTGTGCTGGATCAGTTTTTTTATTTTTCTTATAAAAAAGATATATACAACTCAATCCTGATAATAAAAATAAATAGGGAACAAAAAGACCATGTTCTGGGAAAAAACCAGAAATTGTTCCGATTGTATGATCATCTCTACCTCTCACTAAGATTTCTTTGATTTTAAATAGGAAGTTATATAAGAATGTATTTTTAGTGAATTTGTAGATCACCTCTAAATACAAAAAGGTAATGGTAGGAAGATTAAGATATAAAAACTTTTTTGTATAAAAAAGAAAGAAATCTTTTTTAATTTTGAATTTATTAAATATTTCTAAAGGGTAAATCAATCCTCCAAGAGCAATTTGAACTGCAGCTAATCTTAGAAGAAGTTCAAATATATCGAAATTAGCTTGATAATTTATAAGTCCCCAAATAAAAGAAAGAAGCAATATTAGGTATATGTAAGTACTTACTTTTATTAATTTTTTATTAAAAAAAAGAAGTGGTAATAAAAAAATTTGCATCCCAAAATTTGAAGAGCCTAACTTAAATAAGGCTGGGAATTGAGCCAAAAAGATATAAATGTTAAATATGAATATATTCATTTTTCAGTTTCTAAATAATATAAAAAATTTTTTAATATGGTTTACTAAAACTGCTAACAAAAAAAATAGCTTTTCTTTATTTTTTGTTGTCTTTAGACTTTTTTTAAGAATAATTATGATGTTTTTTCTCATTTGTTTTTGATTCGAGGAGAGATTTTTTTTGCTATATCCTTTTGAGTAAAGACTACATATTTTAACTAACTTTAAATTTATAAAATGAAACGGAGTTTCTCCCCTGAGTCTTATATATAAATCTAAGTCCTCAGCATATCTATATGATTCATTATATCCATTAATTTTTTTTAATAATTCTCTTTCGCATGTAAATGCAGGAGTTACATAAATTGATTTAAACAAATAGATAAAATGCTGATGGATTTGAATAGATTCCTCTTTATAATTTTTGAAGATAGTGTGTAATTTTTTTTCTTTTATTTCGTAATTATGAAATAAAACTTTTGGTTTGTGGCTATTTAAAAAATGAGTAACTATTTCTGCTTTCTGAGGATGAAAATAATCATCAGGGTCTAAAAATGAGATATATTTAGATTTACTTAGATTTATCCCTCTATTTCTTGCAAAACTAACTCCAAAGTTATTGGAATTTCTTAATAAACTTACTTTCTTAAAAGTTTTAATTTCTTTCTTTAATTTAAGAAAAAATGATTTTCTTGAGTGGTCATCAATTATAAAAAAATGTGTGAAGATATAATAATTTTTTTCAATTACTTTAATTATATTTTTTATATAATCATCAGAATTAAAAGTTGTAATAATTAAATCGTGACTATACATTGTTAATTAAAATATTTTTAAAACCTTTAATTAAATATCTAGAATAAAGCCATAATCTATCATTACTAATATTTGGTGAAGAAGTTAATCTATTAATTATTATTTGTTTTTCCTTTTTTATGAAATTAATTTTTGGTTCTGTAGTAAATATATTTTTATAACCAATTTCTAATGCTTTATCAATAATTTTATTATCAAAAGAGTTATTTCCTCCATATGGAAAAGCTAAGTAAGAACATTCTTTTTTAATATTTTTTTCAATTACTTCTTTCGATTTCTTTAATTCAAAAGAGACTTTTTTCTTATCTTCATTCTTAAGGTTAGGATGCGAATAAGTATGCGATCCTATTGAAATATTTGGGCATTGCGAAAGTTCATATATCATTTCCCAAGTTAGAAAATTTTTCCTGTAGTCAATCTTTTTTCGTTTTTTTATTATTATATTTAATAATTCTTGTTGGCTTCTCTGGTTAATTTTTTTAAAAATAATACTAAGCTTTTTATAGCAAAATTCTCTTTCTTTACTTGTCTTCAAACTAAAGTAAAAATTTTTTCCTCTAAAAGAAAATTCCAAATCGCTATTTGTTTTATTGACAAAATCAAGAAGCTCAAACCACCAAATATTTGTATCTCCTTCAATAAAACCTGGACATATAAAAAGAATTATTTTGTTTTTCATATTGCAAAGTATTTCTTTGTATTTATAAATAGAAAGATATCCATCATCAAAAGTTAAGTGAAAATTTTTATTTATTTTTTTTATTTCATTTATAGAAATATCATCATAATATGAGTTTTGGTCACTTTTTTCATATATGGAATGCGAACATAAATACATAATTTTATTTTGTAAGTTTTACTTTTATTAAATAAAAGTAATATCTAAGTCGCGACGAGTTATAAAGTCTTTTAAATACTATTTCTATTGCTACTAAGGGCAAAATTAATAAATTATTAAATGCAAAAACATAAAAAATATTTAATTTGTGACACTTTAAACGCTTTTTATAAGACTCATTCCCGAAAGTTAGATCAAGAGTTTTCAAATTATTGCTAATAGAATTTTGAATTAAAAAATCTAAGTGGATCCAACCAGGAGATAAAGAACTAAATTTTTTTTCATAAGTTGGTAATAAGTAAATAAGAGTATCCCTATCCTTAATACCTAAGTGAAATGATGAGAAATTATTATTGATTTTTGTACATGATAATTGTGAAAATTCTTTTAAAGCAATATCTCTATAGAAAATGATTCTTTCTTTAGGCATTTCTTTAACTCTATTAGATAGATAATGGATATTTTTTGTCTTGATAAGCTTATCTAAAACTTCATCAAAATCTTTATCATTTTTTTTAATAGTGTAAGAAGTAATTTCGTGTTTCTTTTTAGTTCTAATTATATTCTTATGGACTTTTTTTGGTAAGTTCAAACCTGATTTATTAAGTTTTAAATATGATGATTCATCATATTTGAATATATATGAATAATTAAATAGATCCTTAAAAAAGTTAATTGTGAGTTCATCATTAATTGACTTATTCCTTAGATAATAAATCTTTTTTTTTCTAAAAATATCTCTTAATTTTTTTAATATAATTCTTTTGTTTTTTGAATATAAAATTTTATTTATTAATATATTCTGATAGTCTGTTTCTTTGCCACCAATTAATTCAGCAAAATTAAAATTTAAAACTCTTCTCAATAACATAGGTATTAACAATATTGGGGTATCATTAATTTTAACTAAAATGCAAATAAATAATTTTTTATTATCCTTAATATTTATAACCCATGATTTGTTCCAGTCATAGTTGTTAAATATAAATGGGTGGCTTATTACATCTTGATCTAGATTTATCTGATAAAGTTGGTCCCAATAATTCTTTAATTCGGAATTCTCAATATAATCATAAATTTTAATATCTATCATTATTTAATTATAGAAAATATTTTCTTATACATTTTATTATTACATGTGTTTTTATCAATTCTAAAATATATATTTTTTTCGTAAAAAAGTTTGTCTTTGTGAGAGAGCTTGTCATGATAATCTGGCCAATTCATAAACGGATTATTTATTCTAAATTTAAAGTAATTAATAAGTTTAATTATTTCTTTTTTATCTTTATCAAGAGGAATTATCCAGAAAACGAGTTCATTATCTAAATTATTATCTCTTTGATTTATATATTTTTTAAATAAATTTAAATACTTTTTGAAGAACAATTTATGTCTATCATTATTTAATAAATCATTTATCTTATAAAAAATTTGATGACCTATTGAAGCGCTTCTTATTTCTTGATTATTATAATATTTAATTTCTGATACTTTAGTATTTTTTTTTGTAAACAATCCATAATAAGATATGAGGTTTCTAATATTATTTGAATTTTTTATAAAATCTATTAATAGCGTGAGTGAATTAAAGTTTTTATTTTCTATTTTTAAATAATGATTATTTACCTTGCAAAATCCGCCTTGAGATAATCTGAAATATTTTCTAGGTGAAGCAATTAATATTGTTTTCTTAAAGTTATAGCGTTGCATTATATTTGGATGGTTTTTAATTTTTAGATTCACGAGATGTGCAATGTCTAGAATTATGTTGACTTTTGAGTTTTCTACGTGTGAGATTATTTCACTTAAATTTTTGAAATTTGAGTAGTAAAAATAAAAGTAAAGGAAAATTTCGTTAGATTTTTTTAACTCTATTTCTGATATTAAAGAAAGTATTTGCTCATTTGATGAATCTCTTTCATAAAATTTAAGATTAATATTTCTATTCTCAAAATTATTAATTACTTCACTACAAATATATGAAGGAATTATTATTTCTGCATTATTTGAAATAATTCCCTCTTTGAATAATTTGTTTATTATGTCTGATTGTCTTTTAAAAAAAATTGTCTTTGGCACTTTATGTTCTAAGATTTACCCATGGAATATTATCTTGTCTTACCATTTCTTCTAAATAATCTTTATCTCTTTTAGTATCCATACACTGCCAAAAATCATAATGCTTATAAGCGCATAGTTCTTCTTGGGCAGCTAAATTTTCAAGAGGTTCTTTTTCTAAGACAGTATATTTATCTTTTAAATATTTAATAACCTCTTTTTCGAAAACAAAAAATCCACCATTAATCCAGCTATCTTTTGCTTTTGGTTTTTCTGAAAAGCTTTTTACTTTGTGATCATCTAATTCAACTAATCCAAACCTTGGAATGGCTTGTACCGCAGTAACAGTAGCAAGTTTTCCGTGTTTTTTATGAAACTCTAAGAGTTTATAAAGATTTACATTACTTAGCCCATCGCCATAAGTCATCATAAAAGGAGAATCATCAAGGTATTCTGAAATATTTAACAATCTTCCGCCTGTTTGAGTATCAACACCTGTATCTACTAATGTCACATTCCAATCATCTTGATTATTGTTATGGAACTTTAAATTCCCGTCTTTTAGGTTAACAGTGAAATCAGAATTTATAGATTTATAGTTTAAAAAATAATTTTTTATTACTTCTCCTTTATAGCCAAGTGCTATAAAAAAGTCTTTAAATCCATATTGGGAATAAATATTCATTATGTGTTTTATTATTGGTTCTCCACCGATCTTTATCATCGGTTTTGGGATAACATCTGTATATTCTGATAATCTGCTACCGTATCCTCCAGCTAAGATTACTACCTTCATTTAAACTCCCAGTTGTAATTAATATCTATCATATTAACTTTCTCTGATTCTTCAGGAGAATGGATAATGTTAGATAAATTTAATATTAAACTTTTATTTTTTGAAACTCCTTGAAAACCAAACCATACATTGGGACTTACAGTAATTCTTCCATAATTATTTTCTCCGATAATATATTCAGTAAATAAGTTTGCCTCATTTTTGAAGACGAATTTAACTTGTCCAACTGGCACAATAAGATTCATCGTCATCCTCTTATGTTTTTTCCATGCTTTTACTTCTTTATAATAGATACTTGAGAAATAAGCTTCACCAAACCCATTAAATTCTAAATCAGATTTTTTAAGTCCATGATATACATCCCCACCAGGAACTTTTATGATATTTAGTTTATTAAATATAACCCCTTCTATTTTGTTTTCTTTCATATTATCCTATCCATGTAATCATTTATCTGAGATTTTGAAAGATTCAGAATTTTTTCTGGGCTATCTAAGAAAGTCTTATACCAAATTGCTGTATTAGAGATAGTCTCATTAAAAGAGTATTGCGCTTTCCAGTTCATAAGTGTTAAAGCTTTATCGCAATTTAATTTCAGTAATTTTGATTCTTTATTTACTCCAGATGTTTGTTCTTTTATTTCATATTTAGCAAACTGAAAGTGCTTTGATAAAGTACTGACAACCTCTAAAACTGTTTTATTATCATCCAATGATGGTCCAAAATTAAAAGCTTGGCCATTTATTTTTTTGTTATAATTTAAACTAGTCGCCATTGATAAATACCCAGATAATGGTTCTAGTACATGCTGCCATGGTCTAGTTGAATAAGGATTCCTAATCTCTACAGAATTTTTAATTTGCCATGATCTTATACAGTCTGGGACTATTCTGCTAGGTGCCCAGTCTCCTCCTCCAATTACATTCCCTGCTCTTCCAATAGCAATCTTAATATTACTGGAATCTTTGAAATATGATCTAAAATATGATGATATTGCTAGCTCCGCACCACCTTTTGAGGCACTGTAAGGATCGCCACCTCCAATTCTATCTGTTTCTTTGTATCCCCATATCCATTCTTGATTATCATAAGCTTTGTCACTGGTAATTAAAATTCCAATGCAGGGATTTTTTAAATTTAAAAGTGATTGAAGAATATTTACAGTCCCTATAGTATTAACATTCCAAGTATCTATAGGGTTTTTAATTGATTCATTTACAATTGGCTGAGCAGCAAGATGAAATAAATAATCAGGTTTGATTCTTGAAATTGTTTCTGAGAGAGTTCCTAAATCTCTAATGTCAATTCTAATATCTTTCACAAAACTATGCATTCCTGCTAATTCGAAATGTGATGGTTTTGTCGGAATAATATTGGATATACCTATTACTTCTGCACCCATTTGATTTAACCATAAACTTAACCAGGATCCCTTAAATCCAGTATGGCCAGTAATTATAACTTTTGAATTTTTGAAAGCATCTTTTCTTATTTCCAATTTTTAGATTTATCATTAATAATTAAAAATTACATAAAAGAAGATATAGATGTCAAACTTTATTATATTTATTCATATATAAATTTATTAATCTATTTTATTATTTTTGAAATCTAAAATATTTATATTTTTATTATTTTTTAGGAAATTTAGGGGCCCTTGATTAAATAGATTATTACTATACAAATTATCTTCGTCAATAATAATTGGTTGAACATCAAATTGATCAAAAGGACTGGGAGAACAATATTTCTTACTCCTATATATTATTAATGGGATCGAAGAAAAAGATAATAATTCTAATGATGAAGTACTACTTAAAGGTGTAATTATTTTGTCAGGTAGAATATTATTTAATTGGTCAAGATTATTTATAATTTTCAAAATACCTTTTGAATTATTAGAATTTGTTTTATTGATATTTAAAGGATGTGGTTTATAAAATATATCAAAGGATTTAAAGAGATTTTTATGATATTTGATTAGGTTAATTACCAAATTATCTTCATGTTGAAAGTAGCTTCCTAAAAAAAGAATTATATTACTTTTTTTAGAATTTTTATTTATAAAAAGGCTATCAAGGGGAGATTTCCTATTTAAATTGAAAAATTTAATTCTTTCTCTGGGCCAATTCTTCCTCGTTATAAGGTATTCACTTTGTTGAGAGTTTATGGTTAAAAGTATATCAGGAGAAATATCTTTGTTAAATATTATCCTATTATTTATTGCAGTTGTGATATTAAGAGCGTGTATAAAACCAAGTGTCTTAATTTTATAAAAAAATGATGTTTGAACTATTGCGTACTCCCAAGATTGCCCTTCAAATGGGTATATGATTTTATTAGGTTTTAACAATTTAATTATTTTGTCAAAGATAACTAAATTAATTTTATGAGTTAAGTAATCGCATAATTTTGGATAAAAAGGAAATATTGGTAGAAAAAATAATAAAAAAATATAATTCTTTTTAGATTCTAAAAAGATTTGTTTTGACTTACTAAATCCTTTATTAGGATCGAAATAAAATATTTTTATTTTATTAAATTCTTTTATAAATAAGTGAGCAGATAATCCTTTTTTACTTTCGCCATAATATCTTTTGTACCAATATTCTGGGTTTTTAGGATCTGAAATATTGTAAACAAATAATGTATCGAAATTTTTTAATTTTTTTTGTTTTGAAAATGAATTTGCATTTGCAATTTCAAGTATAAGTTTTAGGAATGATTTTGATTTAGATATTCGGATTCTAAGATGCTGAAGGGTTTTCGCAATCTTATTTTTAGGCATCCCCCAGTCGTAGGAACTAGTATATCTACTAAATTTTATTAGTTGTTCAATATCTGATTTATTAAAAAAGTTTTTCAAAGGCTTGTTCTATTATTTTTTGATCATCAGTAATATAAATTACTGGAGAGTATATATCTTTTAAAAGTACTAAATTTAATCTATTTTTTTTTCCTTTTTTATCTTTCATTGCAATTTCAGTTAGCTTTTTTAAAAGTTCTTCTTTTGATAATTTAAGCTTCTTTAAATAATCATTTTGAATTTTGGTTGGCAATCCAAAAGTCTTTAAAAGGTTTCTTACACTACTTATATTTTTTGTATGGTAAAGTTTATCACTCAAATAGAGACATGAAATTAAACCTAAACTTACAGCTTCTCCATGCCTGTAGTATTCTTCTGTTTTTAAATCTTGAAGACTTTCGATTGCATGGCCGAATGTATGGCCTAAATTTAGAAATAAACGTTTGTTCTTTTCCGAAATGTCGTTTTCAGTAAAGTGTAGTTTATAGGATATGGATAGACTCAATATTTCTTCCATTAAGGTTGTTTTTTTTGCAATAATTTTTTCTTTATCCAAACTTCTGATTTTTTCAAGTAAATCTCCTTTTTTTAAAAGACTAACTTTTAAAATCTCGGCAAATCCCGCCAAAATATCTCTTTCAGGAAGACTTTCTAAGAACCTTGTAAATATTATTGTAAAAATAGGATGTTTATAGGTGCCGAGGGTATTTACATGACAAGAAGTATTTACTGCAGTTTTTCCACCTATCGCAGAATCTGTCATTGATAATAAATTTGAAGGGATATGAGCCAGAGAAACTCCTCTGAAATATATAGAAGACAAAAAACCTATTAAGTCTCCGATAACTCCACCACCTAATGAAATAAAAAGAGAGTCTCTTTGAACATTTTTTTTTAATAGCCATTGCGCTAATTTCTCAATTGTTTGAAGGCTTTTTGACTGTTTGCCGGGTTTTAATCGACGTATAATAACTTCAGTATCTTGCAAGTTATAACTTTTGAACATAGAAAGTATTTCATCAGTGCTTTTAAATTCTTCTATATAACTATCTACAAAGAGGACAACTTTACTGAATTTTGTTAAATGTTTTTGTACTTCACACTTTAAATACTCAAGTTCAGAGCATATGTAAATAGGATACGAATAAGAATTATTTGGATAAGCTTGAATTATGTTCATTTAATTATTTTGTTCTTGTACTAATTTGATCGCTTTTAAATAATCAGATTCAGTATCAATTGAAAATGTTTCTGAATAAGATTTTGGACTAAATATAGGAATATCATTTTCTAATGCTCTTAAAAGTTCAATATCTTCAAGTGATTCAAGATATGTTTGACCTAAATTTGAATATTTCTCAAGTGCTTTATTTGTAAAACCAATAACAGATAAATGTTTCATAAATACTAACCTACCAATAGTTGATTTCTCTTCTTTATGATTAAAAGGTATTAATGATCTGCTAAGGTATCTTACCTTAGATTCTGAATCTATGGCCATTTTTACAACACTAATGTTGTTAGCATCCTCTTTAGAAATTATTTGATGAGGGAGAATAATTCCAGAGTTATCGAAAGGTTTATCAAAATTATTGCTCAAATTTAAATAAACTAAATTTAGAATCTCAGAATTAACGAATGGCTCATCTCCTTGCACATCAATAATATAGTCTGATTTAATCTTGTTCTGAGTTAAAGCTTCAGCAATTCTCTCTGTGCCATTTTTGGGATTGCTACTTGTTTTTAAATAAGGAATATTTTCTGATTTAAGGTAATTAATTATTTCATCGGAATCTGTACAAACAAATATTGAAGAAGTTACTGGAAGAGATTCAGTGCTTTTAAGAGTATTTTTGTAAACTAAGCCAATAAGTCTATTATTCCCAATCTTGAGTAGAGCTTTTCCTGGCAATCTTCTTGAATTAAGTCTGCATGGTATTAAGATTGTTAGTTTTTTATGAATTAGCAAGCCAACCTCCATCTACGGTTAACTTTTGGCCAGTGATGTAACTACTTTGAGAGCTTAAAAGAAAATTTATACAATTACAAATTTCTTCTGATTCTCCCCACCTTGACATAGGTATTCTTTTAATGGTCCATTCATACAATAGGGGCAAGTTATTTATAAAATTCTCAGAATAAGATGTTTTTGTAAAACCAGGAGCAATTGAATTAAATCTAGATTTATTGTTTTTCATAGCTGTTGACCTTATTAATGATTCAGATGCGGCTTTTGTCGCTCCATAATCATCAAGATTAATAAATCCTACAGATGACACGATAGAGGATACATAAACTAATGAAATATTTTTATTTATGATCTTTAAATTTATCAAACAGAGGATGAGTTCCCTTAAGCTGAAATAGTTTACTTTCCATAGATTTTCTAGATCATTATTATTTACCTTCTCTAAATCATTTCGGCATCTAAGACCGGCATTAACTAAATATTTATTAGGATATTTCTTGAAAAAATTTATACTCTCAGAAAAACACTTTTCAAGATCATTTTTGTTAGAGGCATCTCCTTGAATTAATAGAACTCTATCATTATATTTTTCAAGATCTTTCATATTGTTTATTGTGGATCTATATAAGCCAACGACTTTATTTTCTAAAGGATTAGATTCGAGCCAATTTGATATCATCTCTCTCCCAATTCCTTTTCCGCAGCCAGTAATAAAAAGAATACTCATTTTAAGAAAAATAATTTTCGTTTTTTAAGCTTTCAATCATAGACTTTATCCCCTCTTCGAGATTGATCTCAGTTTTGATTCCAGTTAATTCTTCTAGAAGTTTTGTACAGCCTAACATTCTTTTAATATCGCCAGATGTACCTTCTTTCTCAATTATTATTAATTTCTTATTTAACAAATTACTTATTAATTCTATTATCTCGCTAACTTTAACCTCCTTCCCTGAACAGATATTTATTTCTTTATTAAAAAGTTTTTGGTTATTTTCAATTTTTTTTAAGAATCGCAGAACATCAAAGATATGAACAAAATCTCTTGATCTATCAAGACTTCCTTTTACTATAATGTTCTTTCCTTCAATTGCTTGGGCTAGATAGATAGATAACATACCTTGACTAAGATTTTTTAAATTTTGTCCAGGTCCATAAATATTAAATAATCTCAGAGATGTTACATTTAAATTACTACTTGAATATGATTTAAGATAAGCCTCACTTGCTCTTTTCCCTATGGCATAAAAATTTTTACCTGAAAGGGGCGAGGTTTCATTTTTTGGCATGGACCCATCTCCTCCATATACGGACATTGAACTTGCAAAAATAATATGACATTTATAGTTTGACTCAGAGACATGTTTTAGTATCTTTAAAGTTGATCTTGTATTTGTATCTAAATCATAAATTGGATCGCTATAAGAAATTTCTACAGAACTTTGACCCGCAAAATGATAAATAACATCATAATTATTCTTAAATACTTGACTTAAATCATCTTTGCCAACATCAAGATTAAAAAAGTTTTTAATACCTTTAAGATTTCTTATGTCACCTGTTCTTAAATTATCTACAACAAAAACTTCATATCCTCTTTTTAATAAGTCCCTAGCAATATGTCCACCTATAAAACCAGCTCCTCCTGTAACTAAAGCTCTCATGAAAAATGTTTTTTGATATTATATTCTTTTTGTAGTTAATAATTTTTGATTAAATATATTGAGTAACAATTTTTATTTACCTCTACCTATTTCCCAAATATTTATTCCATTTTTTCTCGCAACTTCAACATTGGATATTGATCTTGTATCAAATAGCCAAGATGGTCGTCTCATCTTTTTAGAAAGAGAATCCCAATCTAAATTCTTAAATTCATCCCATTCTGTAAGAATTACAACTGCATCAATATTATCAAAAGAATCATTAATTGATTTTGATTTAATCCAGGATCCTTTATTATCAGAAATTTTTTTTGAGTCTCTTGGAGAGCTATTAAGTTCTTTTGCAATTTGCTCTTTTGTAACTCTTGGGTCATAAATTTGAAGGATTGCACCTTCATCAATCAAGCTAGTACAGATATTGATTGCTCTTGACTCTCTAGTATCATTAGTATTTGCTTTAAATGCAAATCCTAGAATCGCAATCTTTTTATCTTTAAGAGTTCCAAAAAGAGAATTTACAATAATTTCGGTTATTCGATTTGATTGCCAAGAGTTAATATCAATAACTTTTTGCCAATAACTAGATACTTCCTCAAGACCAAAATGATTACATATATATATTAAATTTAAAATATCTTTTTTAAAACAACTTCCCCCAAAACCAGGGCCTGCATTTAGGAAAAGTGGTCCTATCCTACTATCAGCTCCAATAGCTAGTGAGACTTCTTTTATATTTGCACCTGTTTTTTCACATAAAGCAGATATTGAATTAATAGAACTTATTCTTTGGGCTAAAAAAGCATTTGCAATTAATTTAGCAAGTTCAGAACTCCAAAGATCAGTGGTTAGTATCTTATCTTTAACTATCCATCTAGAGTAAATATTTGTGATGATTTTTAAGGCTTCTTCATCTTCTCCTCCAATTAAAACCCTATCAGGATTTCTAAGATTTTCTATAGCAGTTCCTTCAGATAAAAATTCTGGATTAGAAATAATAGAAAAATTTTTATTTTCCTGATTATCAATTTTAGAGGATAATAAAATTTCTTTTATAGTTTTTGCAGTATTTACTGGAAGAGTACTTTTTTCTACTACAACTGTATAACCTTTTGCAAACTTTGCTATTTGGCGGGCAGATGATTCAACCCATTTTAGATCTATGGCTTGACCAGCACCAATTCCAGATTCTTTGGTGGGTGTGTTTACTGAAATAAATATGATGTCAGCTATTGAAATATTTTTTTCAATATCAGTAGAGAAAAATAAGTTTTTACCTCTCTGTTCATTTACTATCTCTTTTAAACCCGGTTCATATATTGGTAAATCATCTAAATTTTTTGAATTCCATTTTTCAATTTTATTTTTGTTGATATCAACTATGGTTACTTTTATATTTGGACATTTTTCTGCAATTACTGCCATGGTAGGACCTCCAACATATCCTGCTCCTATACAGCAAATATTTTTTATTTCTTTAGGCATAAAGTTTTTATGTATTTTTAAAATTTCGGATTGTCAAATCTAAACCTGTATCCAAATCAATTTTTGGATACCAATCTAAAATTTCTTTTGCCAATGAAATATCAGGTTTTCTTCTTTTTGGCTCATCTTGGGGTAAAGGCATATTTTTAATTGACTCATTTAAACATAATTTATCATGAATTTTTCTAGATAAGCTTCTTATACTGATTTCTTCATTGCTGCCAATATTAATTGGCTTGGAGTAGTTTGTATTCATAAGTTTTATTAATCCACTTACTAAATCATCAATAAAGCAGAAAGATCGTGTTTGAGAACCATCCCCATAAATTGTTAGCGGTTTTTTTTCTAAACCTTGATAAATGAAATTACTAATTACCCTACCATCTGATCTCAACATTCTAGGTCCATATGCGTTAAAAATCCTAGCAATTTTTGTAGGTATTTTATATAAACTATTGAAATCTGTGCAAATTGATTCAGATATTCTTTTGCCTTCTTCGTAACAACTTCTTTTGCCAGTTGGGTTTACATTCCCAAAATAATTTTCTTTCTGAGGATGAATGTTTGGGTCGCCATATATTTCGCTTGAACTTGCCAACAAAAATTCACTTTCATTTTGATAGGCATAATCGAGCAAATTTAATAGACCCAAAAGAATTGTTTTTGTGGTTTTTAAGGGATCTTTTTGATATTTTTTTGGAGAACCTGGACAAGCAAGATGCCAAATTCTATCTACTTTAAAATTGAAACCTTCTTTTGAAATAGATGTAACATCAGAATTTAAAAATTTAAAATTTTTTTTATTTGTCCATTTTTCAATATTCTTAAATGAGCCAGTAGATAAATTATCTAAACATATAACTTCTTCATCTTTTGATAGCAATTTTTCAGTTAAGTTAGAGCCTATAAATCCTGCACCACCTGTAATAAGATTTTTCAAATAATTCTTGAATTTTTTAAATTATAAATTAAATAGTGAAATTTGATGCATAAAACTTTATAAATTTATTATCAAATTTTTTTATTCTTTTTTAAATAATATCCAAAAATAAAAAGTTAACTTTTGATTTAAAGTGTTGAATATAATAAAAATAACGCATAATAAAAAATTATTTATGAAGAATATTCTTTTAACAGGCGGATTAGGATTTATAGGAAGTCATACTATTATCTCACTCATACAAAAGGGCTGCAAAGTTTATGTTGTTGATTCATGTGTAAATAGTAGAAGAGAAGTTATAAATGACATAAATAAGATTCTTGGGGGAAATATAAATTTATATTTAAGATTTTTTGAGGGAGATATTAGAAATTCTCTTTTGCTTGATCAAATTTTTAAAGAAGCTTTAATTGAGAAAACTAAAATCGATGCAGTTGTACATTTCGCTGCTTTGAAGTCGTCAGAACAATCAATAAAAAATCCTCTTTTGTATTGGGATAATAATTTAAATGGTACGATTTCATTATTAAATAAAATGGATAAATATGAATGTAATAATTTAGTTTTTAGCAGTTCGGCTTATATTTATGGGCTATCTGACCAAGAATTTATTAGTGAAAAGGAAGAAATTAATCCAACTACTCCCTATGGTAAAACTAAAGCAGCTATAGAATTGCTTTTGAATGATTTATATAAAAGTAACTCAAAAAAGTGGAAAATTATTAATCTTAGGTATTTTAACCCAATAGGCTGCCATACTTCAGGGTTGCTTGGAGAATTTCCTCAAGGAAAGCCAAATAATATATTTCCAATTATTTTGAGAATAGCATCAGGTGATTGCAATAAATTAAAAATATATGGAAACAATTGGCCTACTAAAGATGGAACCTGCATAAGAGATTACATACATGTTATGGATCTTGCTGATGCACATATTGCAGCTCTTGATTATTTAGAAAAATCTAAATCTATTTTTAAAACTTTTAATATTGGTACTGGGAAAGGAACAAGTGTACTAGAGTTAGTGAATGCTTTTAGCGAAGTTAATAATATAAAGCTTCCTTACGAATTTGTAGATAGAAGAAATGGTGATGTTTCAAATTTAGTTGCTGATAATTCACTTGCAATTTCTAATCTAGATTGGAGGCCTAAAAATGAATTAAGTGATATGTGTATCGATGGTTGGAGGTGGAGAAAAAAATTTTTAAAACCGTAAATTGAAAATAGGTAATTTCTTAAAAAAAAATTTTTTGATTTAAGTAAGATTAATTGATTTGATAGTAATTTTTATACCAATCTATGAAATTTTTAATGCCAATTAAAACTGAGGTTTTTGGTTTGAACTGAATATATTTTTCTAAAAGATCACCATCTGCAAAAGTTTTTGGAACGTCACCTGGCTGTAAAGGTAAAAATTCTTTTTTGGCTTTAATATTTAAACAATCTTCGATTGCTTTAATATAGTTCATTAAAAGTACTGGTTCTGAATTACCAATATTGAAAATTCGGTATGGTGCCCAGCTAGTCATTGGTTTTGGATTCTTTGGGTCGAAATTATTATCAGGCAATGCTTTTTTAAATATTAATCTGTAAATACTTTCAACAACATCATCTATGTAGGTAAAATCTCTAACCATATTTCCATTATTGAACACCTGAATTGGTTCTCCCTCTAAAATAGATTTTGTAAAAAGAGAAAGTGCCATGTCAGGTCGTCCCCATGGCCCGTAAACAGTAAAAAATCTTAATCCAGTAGTCGGCAAATTATATATGTGGCTGTAAGAATGAGCCATTAATTCATTTGATCTTTTAGAAGCTGCATATAAACTTACAGGATGATCAATACTATCAATCTCAGAAAATGGAATTTTTTCGTTTCCTCCATAAACAGAACTGCTACTAGCATATAAGAGGTGTTCTACATTAAAAATTCTGCAACATTCAAGTATATTTGAAAAACCCACTAAGTTTGATTGAACATAAGACATTGGATTAATGGTTGAATATCTTACTCCAGCCTGACCAGCAAGATTAATAACAAATTTTATTTTGCATCCTTGAAATAGATCCTTAAGATCTTTGAAATTAGAAATATCTAATGTATAAAATTTTGACGAACAATTATTTCGTTTGGATAAAATTTCTAATTCTCTTAATCTATCTTTTTTTAAATTAACATCATAATAAGAATTGAAGTTATCTATACCAATTACGTTGATTTTTTTGTTTAGAAGTTTTTTTGTAATGTGGAAACCAATAAATCCTGCAAATCCAGTAACTAATATATCCATATTTCAATTCCTAAAAATTAAATCTTCTTCTTTTGAAGAATATATAAATTCAGTTAAAAACTCTTGTAAATATGATTTAGCTTCCCAAACAAAAATGGAAATTTTACTAATAAATAAAATTTTTATTTTTATTCCATGAATTTTATATCTCTTATTTAATAAAACATCAGATAAATAACTTCTATCTTGCTCTTTATTTTCACTACGGAGAGCTTTTTTCTTCATATCTATTTAGAGGGAAAAAATAATTTTCTTCTTTATAGATTACCAAATCATAAGATCTGTTAAATATTGTCATCTTTGTTATGAATTGTTTTTTATTAAAAATAATATTCTTAAATTTTATTTGAAAAACTAAAAAGGACTCAAATATCAATTAAGTTTTTATTTGAATATATACATTTTGATCCGGCTAAAATAATCCAAAAACTGATAGCTATTTTATAGTCATAATAAGTTACATCAAATAAGTAAGAAAAACTTACAACTAATGCTGAAATAGACCAACCTAAATCAGTTATAAAGCTTTGATGGACCTTAGGAACAATTATTCTCTGAATATAACTTAATGATTTTAAGCTTATAATTGAAAAATTTATATATATCAATAAAGCAGAGGTTAGCCCGTAGTTTGTAGCAATATCAAGAATTAGATTATGAGAGTGATGTTGAAAGGAATTACTATCCAAATTATAAAAATATTGAAAAGAATTTGCTCCCCATCCAAAAATTGGTCTTTCTCCTATGAAATCAACAGTCTTTGTCCAAATTTTTATTCTTGGACTCTCAAGTATATTACTAAAATTCAGTTGTAAAAATTTATCTTTCAATTGATCAGGTATGGTACCAGAAACGTCCTGTACTATTAAAAAATAAATTAAAAATAAAATTAATATAAAAAATATTGTTGAAGCTAATTTCTTAAAGCTGGATAACTTTAAGACATTATCGATGAATAATTTGATAGTTAAAAATGAACCAATTAGACCATTGCGAGAATAAGTCAAAAATAATGAAAACAAAATAACTAAAGTTAATGAAAGCGGGAGAAAATTGATTATGTTCATTTTTTTTAAAGTGTATATTAATATTGATAAAGCCAAAGGTAATATCATTAAAAGGTAAATACTATAGTAATTCGGGTTATTAAAAAAGCTTGTTAATCCACTAACGCATTCACCATTTATGCTAATTATTTCTGATTCAGTCATTGACGAGCATAGAGGTCTTTGGAAAATAACAATAAGACCGAAAAACAACTTAAAAGGTCCGTTTAAATTTAAAAAATACTGTCCTAAACCACTTAATAAAATTGGTGTTGAACCAATTAAAAAACAATATAATGATTCTTTTCTGGCTTTTTCAGTTTGTAAGAAATATTGTAATCCCCAAAAAACATAAAAATATGGAATCCAATTAAAAAGACCTAACCAAGTATTGAGATTATTATTAATTAGAAAATCTTTATTTTGAATATTATTTACAATGCTGCTTAAGATCATTAAAAATCCAGAAATTAAAAAAGGATAATTATATTTATCTTTAAGAAACTTGTCTCTTGTTTTTAAAAAACCAATACTTGAGGAGATTAGTGCTAATAGAGCAGAAATTATTGGCAGAATCTGAATTAATAGAATACATAATTTAAGATAAATATACCCTTTTTCTGTTGAAAATAACTTTTTGAAAGAATTCACTTTTGTATTATTACTTGTTCAATTTGAAACGCTCCCTGCAGGATTCGAACCTGCGGCCCACTGCTTAGAAGGCAGTTGCTCTATCCAGCTGAGCTAAGGGAGCATGCAATTGTTAAAGCGCATTTTGGGGTCACTAACTTCTCATTGGAAATTATTCACAGTATTAAAAATGTATAACTCTTCAACAGTTTAATTTTACTAAGCGATAGAAAACCAAACAAGCTTTTGAATGTTTTATTACATATTAAATTTTCTTTAAATAACTCTTCCTTAGAGATCATCAAATCTTTCTATATCATCTTTTTAGTAATAATATGTTTATAGAGTAGAAATATTTGTGCCTAAAAGAATTTCAGAAAAACAAAAAAAAGAGATGCTTGATCGTTTTTTAAAGGGCGAAAAAATTGATCAACTTTCTGAAAGGTATACTTGTACTAAAAACACAGTTACAAAACATTTAAAAAACATTTTAAGCGAAAGTGATTTCAAAAAAATTGCAAAAAACTGCAATCTAAAGAAACAGAGTGAAAAAAATAACAGCAATTATCAATCTTCTAAACTTGATATTCAAGAAGAAAAGAATTTAAAAGAAGAAAAAAATCAGTTTTCATTTAATAATCAATCATTTATTGAAATTGCTCCTTTAGATTATGAGATGGATAATTCATCTCGAAAAGAATTATCTTCAGTTCCTATTTCTGAGGTAGATTTCCCTAAAGTTGTTTATATGATTGTTGATAAGAAAATTGAGTTAGAGATAAAACTTTTAAAAGATTTTCCAGAGTGGGAATTCTTGCCTCATGATGATTTGAATAGAAAAACTATAGAAATATTTTTTGATTTAAATCTTGCAAAAAGATCTTGTAAAAAAGAGCAAAAGGTATTAAAAGTACCAAATAGTAACGTATTTAGAATAGCAGCACCTATTCTTATTTCTAAAGGAATTTCAAGAATAGTTTGTGCTGAAAATCTAATAGCTCTATGAGCAATTTTTTATTCATTATTAAAATCGAAAACAATAAAATTTCCTAAAATAGAACCCAATATAAAACTGGAACCCACTATGAAGCTTATTGGGAGTTCTATAGTTTCGTTAATTAAAAAGTTTACTTTTTGTTTGTTTGAACTATTTTGAATACCAATAAATAAAAGAACAAATAAACAAGAATTGAAAATCGATGAGAAGAATAATTTCTTAATAAAAAAGCTCATATTAATTAATACCTTATCTTGAATTTTAAATCATATTGTAAATTTCGCTTTTTTTTAATCCATTTTTCTTCGCTAGGTATTTAGATGCTGCCGATAAGCTTAATCCTGCATTTATTAAATCATTGAGATCCTTTTTGATAATTGATTTATCAGGGTTTAAATCTCTTTTTTTTATACCTTTTATAACAACTGTTATTTCACCGATGATGTCTTTATCTCTGAAAAAATCTATAACGTTATTGAGATTATTACCAACATGTTCTTCAAATTTTTTTGTTAATTCTCTAGCTACCATGATTTCTCTATCTCCTCCACAGAATTCGAGTAATTCATTAAGTAATTTCCTTAGTCGTTTGGGCGACTCATAAATTATAGTTGTTTTTTCATTTTTACTAATCTCCAAAAGAATTTTTTCTCTATCAATTTTCTTTTTAGGAAGAAAGCCTTCAAATACAAAACTAGAGGAGGGAAGACCACTTGTGACAAGAGCTGTTATTGCAGCGCATGCTCCAGGAACGCAAATCATATCAATCCCTTCAAGTTTTGCGCTCCTAGCTATATCTTCCCCGGGATCGCAGATGCCTGGCATGCCTGCATCACTTACAATGGCAATTGATTTCCCTTCTTTGAGATCTTTTACTATTTTTGGAATTTTTATTAAAGAATTATGTTTATTAAAACTTATAAGTTTATTTGTAATATTGAACTTGTTCATTATTTTTTTTGTTTGTCTTGTATCTTCACAAGCAACTAAAGAAACATTTTTAAGAATATTTAATGCTCTTTGGGAAATGTCATTTAAATTTCCAATTGGGGTACCAACTATATATAAAACTCCATTTTCAGGTTCTTCTTTTCTATGGGATAATGAGAAATTATTATTCATTTAATGATTAAATTACCTTCTGGTGTAGATATTAATTATCTTATCGATGATATAAGAATTTTCAGCTGGCAAGCAGCAGATATTCTGCTTTATTACTCAAAATTGTTAGAAAATTCAGATGATAAAAGAAATATACTTAAAAATAATAATGTAGACGATCCGGTTACTTTGGCTGATTTAAAAGTTAATGAATTAATTATTAAAAAAATAAATGAAAAATATAAAAATATTAACTGGGATATTTTGAGCGAAGAAAATGCTAAGACTTCAAAAACCTTTATAACTAAGAATGATTGGGTATGGATTCTTGATCCTCTTGATGGAACAAAAGATTTTATCCAGGGTACAGGTAACTATGCAATGCATTTGGCATTAAACTTTAAACAAAAACCTTATATTGGGTTTGTTTTGATTCCAGATAAAAATCAATTATGGATTACGGATGGAAAAAAAACATGGTGCGAAAAAAGAGATGGATCAAAATATGAACCAATTCTCTTGAATAATAAAAATCTTCATGAAATGACTTTAGTAACAAGCAAAAATCATGGTAATGAGACTTTGAGAAAGTTAATTCAGAAAATCAATTTTTGCAAAGTACATATAATGGGCAGTATTGGATGCAAAATAGCATCTATAGTGCAAGGAGAAAGTGATATTTATATCTGTCTTAGTATGCCAGGTAAGAGTTCACCAAAAGATTGGGATTTTGCTGCGCCAGAATCTATTCTGAAAGCAGCTGGTGGGGCAATTACAAATTTAGATAATCAAGAACTATCCTACGGTAAAGATAGTTTTGAGCAAGGTGGGATCATAGTTGCTACAAATGATAAAAAAACACATGGAAGTATTTGCAGCGAAATAAAGAAAATTATTGAGAAGTATGGGATCTATCCTTTTTAAGTTTTAATTAAGAGGTGCAACTGGAGTAGGCGTTGGTTCTGGATAAGACATTCCATTATTTTGACCTACTCCTCTCAAAGTAAGATTAATTCTCCCTCTACTATCAATCTCTCTAACCCTTACGGTTACTTCATCCCCCTGCCTTACTACATCTTCGACTCTTTCAACTCTTGCTTCAGATAATTGAGAAATGTGAACCATCCCCTCTTTGCCAGGCAATATTTCTACGAAAGCACCTATGGGTATTATTCTGGTTACAACACCAGAGAAGATTTCACCTTCATGAACCTTGCGTGTTAATCCCTCGATTATCTTTTGAGCTTCTTCAGCTGCAGCTCCGTCATGAGATGCAATAGTAACAATGCCTCCATCCTCTATATCTATTTTTGTATTGGTCCTCTCAGTAATTCCTTTGATAGTTCTTCCACCAGGGCCAATAACGGTTCCTATAAGCTCAGGATCAATTCTAAAGCTTAAAAGTCTTGGAGCGTGCGGAGAGAGGGATTCTTGAGGTTTATCAATTGCCGCTTGCATTTTTTCTAAGATATGTAATCTTGCAGGCCGAGCTTTTTTAATTGCATCAGAAATAATAGAGACTGGTAAACCTGTAATTTTCATATCCATCTGTAAGGCAGTAATTCCTTTATCAGTACCAGCAACTTTGAAATCCATGTCTCCAAGAAAGTCTTCAATTCCTTGAATATCTGTAAGAATTCGAACTTCTTTGCCTTCTTTGATTAATCCCATAGCAGTACCACTTACAGGTGCTTTTAGGGGGACTCCTGCATCTAATAATGAAAGCGTGCTTCCACATACTGAACCCATTGAAGTTGATCCGTTAGAACTTAAAACTTCACTTACTACTCTTAATACATAGGGAAATGTTTCTTTCCCAGGCAGCACGGGTATTATTGCTCTTTCAGCTAATGCTCCATGGCCAATTTCTCTTCTGCCTGGAGTTCTCATTGGTCTTGTTTCTCCCACTGAATAAGGAGGGAAATTATAGTGATGCAAATATGTTTTTTCAGTACTTGGATTTAAATCATCCATCTCTTGAGCATCGCTTGGTGTACCAAGAGTAGTAGTGGATAAGACTTGAGTAAGACCTCTTTGAAAAAGTGCAGACCCATGGACTCTTTTTGGAAGAATTCCTGCAGAGGCTGATATTTTTCTAACTTCATCGAGATCCCTTCCATCAACTCTTTTCCCATCATTTATGATTTGCGACCTCATTAATTTTTTTGTTAATTTTTTAAAGTCGGAATCAATTAATTTTTCATTTTCTGAGGTTAGAACTTTTACTTGATTATCATCTTTAAGTGAATCAATTTTGCTTTGAGTTTCAGTTTTAATTTTTTCGAGTTCAAGATCTCTCTCTTCCTTTGAGAGGTCAAATTTCTTTAAAACTAACTCAATAGGTTTTGTGCAATTTTTCTCTAAATAAGAGGGCAATGTTTTATCTTCTTCTAGGTCAGATGGCTTAATCTGTTTTATTCCTAAATCTTTTAGTAAATCTTCTTGCGATTTAATAAGTTCAGTAACAGCCTCATATCCGAAATCTATAGCTTCTATTGTATCTTGCTCTGATAATTGATTTGCACCTGCTTCAATCATGACGATACCGTCTGGTGATCCTGCGACAACAATATCTAAATCTCCTTTCTCAATCTCTCTATAGCTAGGATTTAAGATGAAATCATCACCTATGAGCCCAACTCTTACAGCAGCCATTGGGCCATAAAATGGAATCTCTCCAACTAAAGTTGCTATTGATGCCCCTGTAACAGCCAAAACGTCTGCTGGAACCCTTTCATCTAAAGAAAGGCATGATGCGACTATTTGAATCTCATCCCTCATCCATGTAGGGAAAAGCGGCCTCATTGGCCTATCAATTAATCTTGCAATTAAAGTTGCTCTTTCTGGTGGGCGACCTTCTCTCCTCATAAAACCACCAGGAATTCTCCCTGCAGCATAAAGTTTTTCTTCATAGTCGCATATCAGAGGTAGAAAGTCTGATGGTTCTTTTTTGGCAGTTTTTGTTGCTGTAACTAATAGTGAGGTATCACCACACTCAATCATTACTGATCCACTTGCTTGAGGAGCATATAGTCCTGTAGTTAGTCGTATCTCTCGTCCGTCAAACGTGATCGACTTATTTTGTCCTTCCACTTTTTAAATTATAAATCTATACATAATTTATTCTTACATTTAATAGGGACATATTGAGTAAATTATTTAGATAAGCTATAAAAATTTTTAAAAATGTCCTAAAAATGAGTTTAATTTCTAATATTTATATTTTTTCTTGAGAAATATAGTACTTAAGTTAAAAACTTATACTACCAACTTGATTTAACTACTCCAGGAAGTTCACCGTTATGAGCTCTTTGTCTTAACTGATTCCTGCAAAGACCAAAATCTCTATATACTCCTCTAGGTTTACCAGTTGCCCAACACCTATTTCTTACTCTATTTGGTGCAGAGTTCCTTGGTAGACCTTGAATCTTTCTATGAATTTCTAACCTTTCCATTGGATCTTTCGCGGCATTGAATTCATCTAATAATGATTTCCTTTTTGCAGCATATTTCTTCACAAGTTTTTTGCGTTTAACTTCTCTCGCAATCATTGACTTTTTCGCCATTTAGTCAGAATATTTAAAACTATTAATCATATTAACAGCTTGGAGAACAGTTTTTAAAATTTATTTATTGGTTTAATAATCTTTGTACGATTAATAGTTGACTAGTATCTCTGATAATAAGCAAAACGCTTAGCCCAACTAAAAGAAAAAAACTGGACTGAGTAACAACCATTTGTACCTTGACTGGAACAGGTTTCCCCCTAAAGCCTTCAATTAAAGTGAAAACAAGTTGTCCTCCATCTAACAATGGTAAAGGTAATGAATTAAGAACTGCTAAGTTAATAGAAATTAAAGCCGCAAATAATAATATTCCTGTCCCACCTTGTTGAGATAGTTGTGCACCGATTTCAACGATTTTTACCGGCCCACTTAATTGTTGAGCAGTTGAGGAGAAATTTGTTATTAAACCTTTATAACCTTGAATTGTTTTTACTAAAAGTGATGAAAATTCATTATTAGTGTATTTAAAAAGTTCGAAAACGTTTTTTGTCTTTTTGGTTTCTTTCCTTATATTCGGTTGCAATTGAGCACCTATTGTTCCTTTCCCCTCAATATTTTTTGGTACCAAAGTTAATTCTTTAAAACTCCCATCCCTTTCAATTTTTATTGAAATTGGTTCGTCTGATGAATTTTGAATTTCTTTTACTAAAGTTGAAACGGCTTGATCCCCAACTCCTAAAGTACTATTTTCGATTTCTAATATTTTATCCCCTGGTTCTAAACCAGCAAGAGAGGCTGCCTTCTCAGGTTGAGTAGCTAAAACTAAAATGCCTGGTTCTGGATCAAAAGGAATACCAACAGTAGTTACATTTATAATCAAGATTAAGTAAGCAAGTATCAAGTTGGCAAATACTCCAGCGGAAATTACAATAACCCTTTGAATTATTGGCCTATTTTTTAAAAGATTTGGATCTTTAGGGTCAATATTATTTAGCTCTTCATCAGGGAAGGATACAAAGCCTCCGAGAGGAAAAGCTCTGAATGAATAAGTAATATCTCTAAATTTTTTTTGAATAATTGAGGGCCCAAAGCCAATTGAAAATCCATCAACGTAAATACCTTGTAAAATGGCCGCAAGAAAATGCCCCATCTCATGAAAAAATATGAGGAATCCAAGTACTGTTATTGAGGTTAAAACATTCATTTTTTTATATTAAGCAGTTTTTAAAATATTTGATCCAAAATATGGAACCAAAACATCTGGAATCTTAACGCTACCATCAGTTTGTTGGCCATTCTCAAGAATCGCTGCCATTGTTCTTCCAATAGCAAGACCACTGCCATTTAAGGTATGTATGTATGTATTTTTTTTATCAATTTTTGATCTTATTGATGATCTACGTGCTTGAAAATCAAGGCAATTACTGCAACTTGAAATTTCTCTATAACATTTACTGCTGGGGAGCCAAACTTCAAGATCAAAAGTTCTACTAGAGGAAAAGCCCAAGTCTCCAGTACAAATATCTACTAATCTGTAGGGTAAGTTGAGCTTTTGTAAAATGCTTTCTGCATCAGAAGTAATCTTTTTATGAGCTTCTAAAGATTTACTTGGATCACAAAACCAATAGAGTTCAACCTTATTAAATTGATGAAGTCTTATTAAACCTTTAGTATCCCTTCCATAACTTCCAGCTTCTCTCCTGAAACATGGACTATATGCAACATATTTAATAGGTAACTGCTTGGGATCAATAAGCTCGTTTCTATGAAAAGAAGTTAGTGGAACTTCAGCTGTTGGAGAAAGCCATAAATCGTCATTGGAACACTTAAAACTTTCATTTGAAAATTTAGGTAATTGACCAGATCCGGTAAGACTTTCTGAATTTACTAAAGCTGGCGGCATTAACTCCAAGTAACCATTTTTAGTATGCATATCGAGCATAAAATTAATTAATGCCCTCTCTAATCTGGCACCATTGCCTATAAGAGTGATAAAACGACTTTTTGATATTTTTGTTGATTTTACAGAGTCAAAAATTTTAAGACTTTCTCCTATTTCCCAGTGTGATTTTATATTGTCTTTTATTAAAGGATCCCCCCAAGTTTTTATTTGTAAATTATCACTTTCATCTTTCCCAATAGGCGCGTCTTTGCTAGGAAAATTTGGCAAATTATAAATTTTATCATCTACTTCTTTGTCTAATATTTTTTGTTTCTCTTCGAGTTCAGAAATTTTAATTCTGTATTCGTTTCCCTTTTTCTTTAAATCATTTAATTCTTGTGAATTATTATTTTGAGATTTTCCAATGACTTGACCGATTAATTTGCTTAATTTTTTACTCTCAGATTGGAGACTGGAAATTTCTATATCAATTTCTTTTTTCTTTACGGTTAATTCGTGTATATGAGATATGTTGTAAACTTTTCCCCTTAAGGATAAATTCTCTTCAACAGATGTTGGGTTTTCTCTTATTAATTTTTGGTCTAACACTCTTTTTTTTTTTATATTAATTAAGATAATTAATTTCAATTCATTATTTGGGTTTTTTGATTAAAAATTAACTAAATTAATGATTCCTGACTTATGAAATATTTTAAAAATTAAATTTTATTCACGATGCAGAGCGAGCCCGTCCTGCAGATGACCATTCTTTTAGGAAGTCAATTTGTTCTTTAGCAGTTCTTGATAACGGAACTAATTCAGAAACTGCCTTTATTAAATCTTTCTCCATAAGTTCTCTATTTTCAGAGAATGAAATATGCATACCCTCTATTACTGCTTGTTCAAGTTCTGCCCCTGAGAATCCATCTGTTCTATCGATGATAGTAGATAGAGGAAAACTGTAACTTGGTCTTCTTTTTTTTAGGTGCAAATCCAGAATACTTAATCTTTCTTCGGAATTTGGCAAATCAAGAAAAAATATCTCATCGAACCTACCTTTCCTTAATAATTCAGCTGGAAGCTTATCTATAGCATTAGCGGTAGCAATGACAAATACGGCAGATTCTTTTTCAGCCATCCAAGTTAGCAAACTTGCCAAAACCCTCTGACTTGTTCCTCCATCGCTTCTGGCATCGCCTCCAAAGCCCTTGTCTATTTCATCGATCCACAGGATACACGGAGACATGGCCTCAGCTCTTGAAATTGTCTCTCTAGTTCTTGCTTCGCTTGAACCAACGAGGCTAGAAAATAGTCTCCCAACATCTAACCTGAGTAACGGCATTGACCAACTCTTAGAAATTGATTTTGCCGTAAGCGATTTTCCTGTTCCTTGCGCTCCGACAAGTAAGACGCCTTTGGGAATAGGTAATCCATAATCTCTAGCTTCTTTAGAAAAGGCCCTGTATCTTTGATTAAGCCAAACTTTTAAAACATTCAAACCACCAATTTCATCTTGACTTGATTTAGCCTCGAAAAATTCTAAAATTTCACTTCTTGCGATCACTTGTTTTTTCTCTTCAAGAATATCTTTAATATCTTCTTTACTTATTTTTCCTCTTTGAGCAAGGGCCTTTGCAGTGACTTGCTTTACTTTTATTTCGGTAAGTCCACTTGAGGCTATAGAAAGTTCGTTTAAGTCTCGTTCCTCAAGATTTGAATTGGTATTAATAGCAATTTTTTTTATAAGATTTTTCAATTCTTTTTGATCAGGTAAAGGTAGATCTACAATTGTCATTAATTCATCCAGCTCTTCTGATGAT
Source organism: uncultured Prochlorococcus sp. (assembly GCA_902621675.1). Taxonomy (GTDB): domain Bacteria; phylum Cyanobacteriota; class Cyanobacteriia; order PCC-6307; family Cyanobiaceae; genus Prochlorococcus_A. The sequence continues at coordinate 66,643 of CACNMX010000001.1, forward strand.
GGAAATAAATGAGAACTAATAATTAAATTATGATTAGTTTTCTTAAGAGCTGAAGATAGTTCTTTAATTGTTCTATTGATAGATGGATCATCATAAAATTTGTGGAAATCTTTTAATAATAAAACTGTAGAGACTTCAGAACTTTGTTCTTTAAGCCAATTGAGCACCCCTAACGGATTATTAGAAAATTTACCTTCTTCATTTATTAATCCTTTTATACCGCTAACACAATCCCAGCAAATGAATCTTTTTATATTGAGTTTTTCACAAGATAAATTGAGAAGTTTTTCTAATCTTTCCTCTTCTTTAGTCCTGATCCATATTAATGAGGTTCTTGATTTTATTAGTAATTCTAAATTTCTACACCAAGAATTCATTATGTAAGATTCAGACTATTTTTTACTATTAGGTTCAAAGGGTAATCTTTTATCTGAGACAGTTGAAGCAGAAGTTGATATTACTTCATTTTTGGCTAATAATTGTTGATCCAAAATTTTCTGTAAATTCTCAGGAAGAGCTTCTTTATTAAGAAGAAAAGTCTGAAATGCTTGGAAAATATTTGCAACAACCATATAAAGCAAAACTCCAGCAGGTAGTGGGAAAAACAGAAACATTCCAGTAATCATTACTGGTGTAATTTTGTTTGCCGTTGATTGCTGTGGATTAGCAGGCATTCCCTGACTAGATAAAACTTGAGATAGAAGTAGGGTTAATCCAAAGGCACCTACTAATGCAGCAATATCCCAATTTATTGCCCCATCCACATAAAAACCAACTTGACCAAGAGCTTTAATAAATAAAAACCCACTTTTGGCAGCTAGACCAGGGATTTTTGCCTCGATTGTTGCATCCCCCGGTTTAATTCCTGTAACAATACCGTCCTGGGAAACTTTAAGATTTTCGGATCCTTTAGAAACCTTCCAAGTCGGGAGAAATTTTGATCCATTGTCGTATTTAGATAAAACTTCCGAGTAGCTATTACCATTTGTTGTTTGTAAATTTATTTTTATGGATTCTTCTGTTCCTAGTTTTGTTCCATTGGAGATTGTTGCTACTACAGGAAAATGTGATTTTTCTGTAATGAATATAGAGTGTCTCGGGGATTTATAAGGTTTTGGATCAATTGCGGCTACTTGATCCTGAGGAACTACCTTGAGATTAATGTTGTAGGGAACATCAGCAAATGGAGATCCCCTTAGGGTTGCAAACAATGCAAATAGAACAGGCATTTGTACAATCAATGGAAGGCAACCTGCGAGGGGACTGCCAAACTCATTCATTAATTTTCCAAGTTCTTCTTGCTGTTTTTTTGGATCACCTGAAAACTTAGATTTTATTTCCGCTTGCCTTTTTTGCATTACGGGTTGAGCAATTTTCATTCTTCTTGCGCTTCTAATCGAACCAGCGCTAAGAGGGAAAAGTGCAATTCTAATTACGACTGTCAATGCAACAATCGCTAATCCATAGCTGGGAACTAAACCGTAGAAAAAATCTAGAATCGGGATAAGTAATTTTTCAGAAATGAACCCTATCACGATATTAAAAAGAGTGTAATTTTATTAGACATTTTATTTTACAGGAAAATTAGGTTTTTGTAATTAATTAATTTAGGATTTAGTAGCAAAGCCCTCTACCTCGTTGAGATTTGGAATTTGTGATTTTTTATTTATATTTTCTTCAATAAATTTTTGCTTTTCTCTGAATAAAGGTAATGATTTCATTTCAACCTTTGATCCGTCATTAAGGATAAGAACCATATCACCATATGAACCGAATCCCCTTGGAATTGATCTGATTTCTTGGATTTTACTTAATGATACTTGTGTTTTGTTTTTACCAAACCATCCGCCATCAATTGTTATTCTTTTGTCTGTAATTTTATATCTCAACCACAATGCTCTAACAATTGCGGCAAAGGTAAATGGTAATCCAAGAATAGTTATACCTGCAAGAAGATTTATTATTAAATCGCTTTTTGCTGGCCCACCTTCATAATAGATTTCTTCATTCATGTTAATCATTTGATTAGATGAGATTTGAACATTAAGTTTTGAAATTCCTCCAAAAGTTTACTTTTATCATTGCAGAAATCTCCAATTTTAAGGTTAACAAGTAACCAATATGGTTTGTGGTTATTTATTTTTTGAATGTTTTTTAATAGCCATTCCTGCAGGATTCTTCTCAATTTATTTCTTTCTACAGCTTTTTTTGAAACTTTTTTACTTATAGCAATTGCAACCCTAAAATTGTTTGAGGTATTTGTGAGTTTATGGGTTAAGAGGATATCTGGATTTGATTTTGCAACTTTAAAAGTCATTAATTTTCCGTGATATATTTTCGAATTTTTATGAATATAATTAAAAGTCCTATGACCTTTTAAACGCATATCCTTAGGTAAGGCCATTTAAATTTGAAGTTATACAGCTATTCTCTCTCTACCTTTTTGTCTCCTGCTCTTAATAACTCTTCTTCCGGTATGAGAACGCATTCTTACTCTAAAACCAGATACACGTTTTCTTTTTCTTGAAGTTCCGCCAAAAGTTCTTTTAGTCATTTGTTTGATTATCCTTATTTAATTTATCATTTAATCGATCAATATAGTCCAGCTTCCTAAATAACTTGAAAATGATTTTCCTTTAGGTTGCCCATATGAATGAAATTGAAATAAACCTGATTTTTTGGGATTAAAAATTTTCAAGACAATTGCATAACTGTTTTTATCAGAAGAAATTGGACTGTAGGGGTAAAAATCTAGTGAACGCAAGCCTGATTCATCAGTATTAATTTCGATATCAGCCGGAATGTCTTCTAAACATTTTGTTCTACTATCAAAACCACCTATTTTTACTTTACAAAAACTAATGTTCTCGTTTTTTAAAGTGGATTTAAAGGTTTTTGGAATCGCTAGGTTAATTTTTAGGAGATCAGTTCTTCTATCAGATGGTCTCAAGAAAAAATAAATTGTATTTCTAAATCTCCTTTTATTTTCTTTTTGAAACCACTTTAATCGTCTAAAACTAGAGTCTTGATTCCACTGAAACTCCATTCCAGCTCTAGCATCTTGGATATTATTAAAAAAAGGAGTTGAAACTAAAATAATGGGGAGAATAAAAAATCTTAAAATTTTAATATTTAAAGTAAGTTTCTTTGTGATTTTTAACATTAAGGTAAAGTTAATAGAATTTTAAAGGTTGAGTTCGTGCTATTCAAAATTAAAGCATAAAAATTATTTTAATAAGGTTAACATCGATCTGTCCTTAATTTTGCAGCACCTTTTAAATAGGGGTGCTTTATTAGATAATCGGGTGGCAATAAAACTTGAGCCATTATTCTTATACAAAAATCAACATCATTAGAAACGTGCATTTGTTGGCAGTCTATAAAAGCTACTGAATCAAGTCCATTAAATCTCCTTGCAATTGAGGCTGGGAAACATGCATTTAAATCTTTTGTAGCTGTGAATGTAATGGATAATATGTTCTTCTTAATCAAATTATTACGTGAAATTAATTCATCAATTAATTCCACTACAGCAACTTCAATTTCTTTAACAGAATTCCCAGATGCTGTTGTGGCTCCACGAATAAATGTCAATTTATAATCATCTTTCATTTTTTCATACATATCGATTTAAGGTTTGTATAACCAAAGTACTTTATTTGATGAGTCAAACTCAAAAAAGATATTTTTGATAATTTTCTCAATCATTTTACTCCCAGGAATTAGTCCAAGTATTTTTTTCTTTTTCTTCCCAAATGTTAAGGGCTGAATCTTAGGATCAATATCAACCATTTCTGCAGCTAGTTCCCTAGCAACAAATTCATCTCCAACTTCATCAACTAGTCCTAATTCTTTCGCTTGAGTACCAGTGAAAATTCTTCCATCAGCAAATTTTCTTACTTCTTCAACAGGTAAATTTCTTCCTTCAGCAACAGCTTCAGTGAATTGTTTGTAACTTTCATCTATTAATCCTTGAAGTAGAACTCTACCTTCCTCACTTAGAGGTTTATCTGGAGAAAGTATATCTTTAAATACACCACTTTTAACAGTTTCAAATTTGATACCGATTTTATCTAATAATTCAGATAAATTATTTCCTCTTATAATCACACCAATAGATCCTGTAATTGTTCCTGGATTCGCAACTATTTTGTCAGATGCAACACCTATGTAAACACCTCCTGATGCAGAGATGTTCCCAAAACTAGCAATGACTTTACATCCTTTATCTTTTAGTCTTTTAATAGCAGAGTATATTTCTTGGCTATCCCCAACAGTACCCCCTGGAGAATCAATTCTCACGATTAAAGCAGGAAATTCTCTATCCTCTATTTGTTTAAGTGCTTTAAGGACAGAAACTCTTGTTGAACTTGTAATAGGCTCATCAATTACTATACGAGCCATTCTTTTTTTTGACTTTCGTCTAAAAGGCCAAATCATTCTTTTAAGGTAAATACATAAAACTACTTTAAAAAGATTATCAGCAGACCTAATGAATTCAATCCTAAATTGGTTTTTAATGATTCTCCCTTTTGCACTTTGGGGTACTTCAATGGCGGCTATGACTCCTTTAGTATCCAGTGCTGGACCGGAATTTGTAGCTTCTTTTAGATTACTTCCTGCAGGGATTCTTGTTCTAATTACAACATATTTGTTTAAAAGAGATTTAAAAATTTATAAGTGCGATTTGAAGTGGTTTTTTATTTTTACGATTGTAGACGCCACTTTTTTTCAGTTGTTTTTAACTTATGGTATTGAAAAGACAGGAGCAGGTCTAGGGTCCGTCTTAATTGATTCTCAACCGCTTTTGGTAGCTATTTTAGCGAGAGCAATTTTTGGAAATTTAATTAATCCAATAGGTTGGTTAGGACTGATTTTCGGATTGGGAGGAATAGTATTTTTAGGAGTTCCACAAGAATTTTTAGGAAATTGGTGGTTAATGTCTGATAAATCTATTAATGATGTTGCTTTTAACTTTGGAGAGCTTTGGATGCTTGCAGCTTCTTTAGCTATGGCATTAGGAACTATTTTAATTAGATTCACTTGTACTAAAAGTGATCCAATTGCAGTTACAGGTTGGCATATGGTTTTAGGAAGTTTGCCCTTAATTTTTAAACACTGCTTACAATCAAGTTACAAAGTAATCCCAGATTGGTCACTATTTGATTGGGGACTTATGTCATTTGCAAGTATTTTTGGAGGAGCCATAGCTTATGGATTGTTTTTCTATTTTGCCAATAATAAAGAAATAACTGGATTTAGTACTCTTGCATTTCTAACTCCTGTATTTGCTCTTCTTAGTGGAGGCGTTTGGTTAGATGAAAGGCTAACTGTTGTGCAGTGGATAGGAGTCGGATTTGTTTTTATATCGGTATTTTTTGTTAGTCAGAGAAAGAGTTTATGGGAAAATAAATTTTCCGATACTACTATTTAATAAGTATCTCTATTGTAAAAAGTCTAATAATGCGAATAGTTTTGATTAGTACTCCTATAGGATTTTTGGGAAGTGGTAAAGGTGGTGGAGTTGAATTAACTTTAAATTCTTTAGTGTCAGGTTTGATTTCTCTAGGTCACTCTGTTGAGGTTGTAGCTCCAAAGAACTCTAAGTTACATGAAAGTAATGTAAAAGCAAAATTACATTTTGTGGAAGGTGAAGATCAAATTAGTTGGCAGCATCAAGATTTTAATTCTCCTGTGAGTATTCCAGATAATTCTCTTTTAGCAGGAATGCTTGAAAAGGGATTAGATATTGCTAAACATGCAGATGTATTGTTGAACTTGTCCTATGATTGGTTACCTATTTGGATGACTCTGAATTTTGAGATACCCATTGCTCATATCATTAGTATGGGTTCTGAAAGTTCAGTAATTAATAATATAATCTCCAAGGTATATGCTATACATCCAAATAATTTTGCCTTTCATTCGAAAATGCAAGCTAATGATTATCCATTCATAAAAGAACCAACAATTATTGGGAACGGATTTAATTTAGATAATTACATTTTCCAAGATTCAGTTAAGGGACCCTTGGGATGGGTTGGAAGAGTTGCTCCGGAGAAAGGTTTGGAAGATGCAGTTTACGTGGCAAATGAACTTGGAGAAAAATTAAAAGTATGGGGATTTATAGAAGATGAGGAGTATGCGTCAAAGATAGAAAAATCATTCCCTCTGGGAGCTATAGATTGGATGGGTTATTTGTCAACCGATGAATTACAAAAAGAACTTGGCAAATGCAGGGGTTTGCTAAACACCCCGAAATGGAATGAGGCATATGGGAACGTTATTGTTGAAGCTTTAGCCTGTGGTGTGCCAGTCATAGCATATAAAAGAGGAGGACCTAGTGAAATTATTCAGCATGGCCAAACAGGTTATCTTGCTGATCCTGATGATAAAAAAAATATGCTTTTTTATGTAGAGATTATTGAAAAAATAAAGCGTCAGAAATGTAGAGAATGGGTAGAAAAGAATGCCTCCGCAGATATATTTGCTAACAAGGTTGTGAACTGGCTTAATAAGGTAATAAAAGAATATAAATAAAATAATTAATATTAAATGATTCTTCTTAACTCAAAAAAAAGGCTGATAACATCATTGATAATTTTAGTTTTTGGGATAATTATATTTTTCTTGGGTTTAGGAAATACAGGATTGGTGGATGAAACTCCCCCTTTATTTGCTGCTGCAGCTCGCGCAATGAGTGAATCTGGTGATTGGTTAACTCCAAAAGTTAATGGAATATTCCGTTTTGATAAGCCTCCCCTAATATATTGGCTAATGGGTTTTTTTTACTCATTACCGAAAAATGAGATTTGGGATAGTTACGGTACCCTCTCAGCAAGACTACCTTCAGCGTTGGCATCATTATTTTTAATGTTGATGATTGGAGATACGTTGTTTTGTTGGCCACAAAAGGGCAATAGACACTTCCTCACTCCAATAGTTGCATCATTAAGCTTTGCTCTTTCTCCTTTAATAATTATCTGGAGTAGAACTGCAGTGAGTGATGCTCTTTTAACAGGAACATTAGGGATTAGCTTGCTTTTGTTTTGGAGAAGAATGGCAAGTGATAAAAATGATCAATGTATCTCAGCGTGGGTATTTTTAGGTTTCGCAATTTTAACCAAAGGACCTGTTGCGTTTCTTTTGGCAACGTTGACTCTTACATCTTTTTTATTGAGTCAAAATGATTGGAAAAGTCTGCTCCATAAAATAAATCCTAAGAAAGGTTTTCTAATTACAAGCTTCATAAGTATCCCATGGTATATCTTAGAATTAATAAAAGAAGGAAAACCTTTTTGGGACAACTTTTTTGGTTATCATAATTTTCAAAGATATACATCAGTTGTCAATAATCATGCAGAACCATTCTGGTTTTTTATTTACATAATGATATTAGCTTCATTACCATTTTCCCCTTTTTTGTGTCATGGGATATTTAAAGCTTTTAAGGATTTCTTGAAAAGTTCAAAAGAAAGTCGCAATGTCCCTGACACACTTTATATATTTTCTCTATGTTGGTTAATATCAGTTTTATTCTTCTTTAGTATTTCTGCTACAAAACTGCCAAGTTATTGGCTGCCAGCAGTTCCAGCAGCTGCAATCTTAATTAATAATAGTTTCATAAACTTAAAAAATTCAAGGAACAGTTATTTATATTTGTGGTTTTTTAATATTTTAATTTTGTTTGGCTTCTCAATGGCATTCTTTTTCTCAAATAATTGGTTAAGTTCCATAAGTGACCCTGAGATGCCTAATCTTGCATCTGAACTTATAAGTTCAGGGATAATTTTTAAAGCAAAATTATTCTTTTCTTCATTTACCCTTCTCGCAATAATTTTATTTTCTTTGAAATCCAAAATTATCCTTTTTTATCTTCAAATTTTACTTTTATTTGGGCAATTTTTTTTGATGTCGCCAATTAGAAAATTAGCAGATACTTCTAGGCAATTACCTTTAAGGAATATCTCAAAATTAATTATAGATATTCGAAAGGGGAAGGAAACTTTAGCAATGATAGGTATAAGAAAACCGTCATTACATTATTATTCAAGACAAATAGTTTTTTATGAGCCAAGCACTGAAGAGGGATTAATTAATCTGTCAGAAAGGCTTAATATTGATAGGAGAAATAATTATGAGGATCAACCAGATTATGAATACAAATCTATATTGGTTGTGATAGATGAATACTCTACCCTCCGAAATCAATGGTCAAAAATTAATCATCAAAAATTGGGCAAATATGGTATTTATAATTTATGGCGAATTCAAAAAAGTGATTTGAATAGGTATTCGGAATTTTTAGTGAATACAGGTTTTAAATCTAACTGGAAAAATAGAAAAGTTGAAAAATTCTAACAAAGTCTTTTTTTTAGGAGAGCTTTATTAAGATCATCAACGCTGCACTTGCTGGGGATATCAACTTTATTTAAATCTTCCAGTAATTCGAGATCAATGACAGAATCCTCGGCCAAAAAACTAAAAACTTCATTAATGCTTATACCCATATCTTGAGCCATCTCTGAGATAAGCCTAAGGGTATCCCTCCTTACAGAAATCCGAAGGTCTAAAGGGATATATTCATTTTCAGGGTTTGCTGACTTCATAACCTAAATCTTAAGACATTATGTAGTTATCAGGATATAAACTTTACAATATTCATTAATCATGCATTTTACTGACTTCAACTAAGTTGCCTTAATAAATAAATCCATAAACATTTTTAATAGAGGAATTGTAATTATTGAAATTAAAGTTGTAGTGAAAAGAATTTTTGAAGCTATTTTTTGTTTCACTCCATAAGCCTCCGCCATTAATATTGTAGAAATCGCAGTTGGGGTTCCTGCCTGTAGGATTATTGCAGATGATTGATAGAAGTTAAAATTTAAGAATCTACATACTAAAAAAATAAGAAAAGGAACAATAAATAACTTTAATAAAATTGAATATTTAATTTCATCATTTAGTTCTAAAATCCTCTCATTTTGATTGATGATTATTCCAAGTCTTGTTCCAACGACTATAATTGCCAAAGCAATAACGATTCTTGAAGGAATCCAAAGGTAATTTCCTAGTATCTGATCTACTTGGCAAAGGTAAGCAAGAAGTACACCAATAATCCCCCTTGATGCAGGACTATTTATCAATGCATTTAATAATCCTTTGATGTTTGGGATATTCTTATTTTTGGATTTTTCTTGAAGAAGAAAAGGTCCAAATATCCAAGCGAAAAGTGTTGTTCCTAAATCAAATCCAATAGTAAAATTTATAGTTGTTGAGGGTAGAAGAGCTATCGCAATGGGTATTCCAAGAAATGATGTATTACCTATTAGGCCTGCTAGCTGCAATGTGTAATTTGGAAGCCTTTTGTTAAATATTGGGATTATATTTATTAAAGTTATTAAAAATCCAATTATAGAGAATGCTAAAAATGCACTTTTAATTAGGTTTATATCTATGCCCTCCTTTAATAAGAGACCCATTACACTTAATGGAATGCCAAATCTTATTAGAGGTCCTGCAATATATTTTGAAATCTTTGGCTTCTTTTTTCCGACAAGAAAACCAAGGATTAGGAAAGGAATAATATTGATGAAAAGGGAGTAGATGGTATTAATTAAGTATTTATTAAAGCAATATTAACTTGCCGTAGTGCAGTCAAAAGGTTTTTTAAAATTCATTTAGAATTTAAATTATTTTCCAGATTGCTTTGTCAGGAATTTGTGGTGATTTATTTAAATTTTCTGGTTCTTTAGTCAAAACTCTCCAACTAGGAACTCGACAAGTTACGTAAGCAGGACTTTCTATTAAAACTCCTGGTTTTTCATCAAAAGTACAAGTAAATCCCTCTTTCCAATATCCACCGTTATTTAGGCTACCTTTAAACCAAACCCAACATTTTGAAGTTTTCAAAATCAACAAATTTTTATTTTTATTTTAATCAAGATTTAGAGAAATCTAAAATTTATTACTTTAAAAAATTTTTTTTCTTATTTTCATTGTTTTGAAAATATATTTTAGAAATTAATATCAATAAATTTAAGATCAAGGTAATTAAATTTGCTATCAATATTGGAGTAGACGAAATTTTATAACCGTAAATAATCCAAGACAAAACACCGATAATAAACATTATTAGTGTTGTCAAAGAGACATCATCTGCTTTTTTTGTTTTTAAAGTTTTTATCAATTGAGGAAGAAATGCAGCTGTTGTTAAAATCGCTGCAAAATACCCAAATATATCTACATTCATAAAAATATTTTTTTAGAACTATTCTTTAATTAAATCAGATAAAAATCCTAAAGGATTTCTCATGTTTGATGAATATCCAAGAACATCGCTTGAAAAAAATTTATAAATAACTTGATTTTCATTATTTAATAAGAAGGAAGCTCCTCTTTGAGGAAGGTATTCTTCATTCAGAATATAATCACTCCAATTTTGGATTATTTCATTCATATTGTTTAATCTAAATGTAGCTAATTCAAATGGTCTCAAATAACCATCTCCGAAAACTTGTTTAAATGAAATACCTGAAAATTTTAGAAATTTTAAGACCTCAATCTTGTCAATTTCTGAATAGATTTGCTTTGCCTTTTTATCGCCAGTGTAACCTCTAATAACTTCTTTAATTGTTTTTAAGGAATTTATTCCTGATAGCATCAAAAGCATATTGATCCAACCTCCTAAACCTATATTTAATCCTCTTGATACTTTAAGTTTGTCATGAATTTGGTTATTAGAAACAACTATTAAATTTTCTTCTTGAAAGCCAGTAAATTTGCAAAATTTTTCTTTCCCTTTTTGGTTCCCAATAGCAATTGCAAAAATATCTAAATTTTTATCTTGATTATTGTCGATAAAACTTTTCAAATTTATTGCATATTCAAAGCTATCAAAATCTCCTAGTAAACCAAATAAAACAATTAATTTGTATTTTTTCTGCCCATTAAAGTTGAATTCTTCAACAAGATTTTTAATATCATTTTGAAATTTCTGTGTCACGACGGTTTAAATGTTTATAAATTATTCTCAAAAAATTTTTCTTACCTTGATTAGTATAAAATTTTACATGAAAAAGTTTTTAAAGAAATTAATTTAACGTTTTTAGATTTTATTATTTTATTGTAAACATTTTGAAGTTATGACTGTAGGAATTTATTACGCAACTACAACTGGGAAAACTGAAGACGTAGCTGATCGTCTTCACAACTTTATCTCTTCAGCAGAAGCACCTAAAGATGTATCTGATGTGGATGATCTTTCAGAATTAGAAGGTCTTGATGGAATTATCTGCGGGATACCTACTTGGAATACTGGTGCCGATGAAGAAAGATCGGGAACTGCGTGGGATTCAATCTTAGAGGATATTGGTGAACTAAGTTTATCAGGAAAAAAAGTCGCAATTTTTGGTTTAGGAGATTCTTCTACATATACAGAAAACTATTGTGATGCAATGGAAGAACTTCATAGCTACTTCACAAAAGCAGGCGCCGAAATGGTCGGTTACGTAGATAAATCTTCTTATACATTTGATGAGTCTAAAAGTGTTATTGGAGAAAGCTTTTGTGGATTACCTCTTGATGAGGATAGTGAATCTGATTTGACTGATTCTCGTCTTGAAACATGGGCTTCTCAGCTCAAGGGTGAAATTCCATCATTGGCGTAAGCTTTCTCAGATATTTTTTCCCTAGTTTGTAACATTTGTTCTTTCACAATATGTTTTTTTTACATAAGTAATTAAATCTGTAAAGAACATGTAAAAACAATACTGATAAGCAATATGCTCAATTTGCTGTTTACTTAAATCAAGTGTTACAAACTTACGGAAAATCTGATGTCACCTATGACTGGTACGCAGGGAATTCTGGTGTTGTTGGCCGTTCAGGTAAATTCATAGCTGCTCATGCTGCCCATGCAGGCCTAATGATGTTTTGGGCAGGAGCTTTTGGATTATTTGAACTCGCTCGTTACGACGCCAGTATTCCAATGGGGGCACAGAAAGCAATTGTTTTGCCTCACCTAGCAGGTATTGGAATTGGCGGTATTGAAAATGGTGTTATTACTGAACCATATGGAATAGTTGTAATTTGCACATTACATCTAATCTTTTCAGCAGTATTGGGAGCTGGGGGATTATTACACTCCAATAAATTTGCAGGTGATCTTGGAGACTATCCAGAAAATAGTAAGCCACAAAAATTTGATTTTGAATGGGATGATCCAGATAAATTAACTTTTATTCTTGGTCATCATCTAATCTTTCTCGGACTTGGAGCAATTATGTTCGTTGAATGGGCTCGCATTCATGGAATTTACGACCCAGCAATAGGATCTACGAGACAAGTTATTTACAATTTAGATATTGCCGCTATCTGGAATCATCAATTTGATTTTTTAAAAATAGATAGTTTGGAAGATGTTATGGGAGGACATGCTTTCCTAGCTTTCCTCGAAATAATTGGAGGTGTTTTCCATATTTGTACTAAACAATTTGGAGAATATACAGAATTTAAAGGAAAAGGATTACTTGGCGCTGAGGCGATTTTGTCATACTCAGTAGTGGGGGTTTCTTATATGGCTTTTGTAGCTGCTTTTTGGTGTGCTTCAAATACAACCATATATCCAGTTGATCTATATGGAGAGCCTTTAAAGTTGCAATTTGAATTCGCCCCTTATTTTACTGATACAGTAGATTTAGGTTCAGGAGCATATAGCTCAAGAGCTTGGCTTGCTAATACTCATTTTTACTTGGGTTTCTTTTTCTTACAAGGTCATCTTTGGCACGCACTAAGAGCAATGGGATTTGACTTTAAGAAAATTGGTCAAGCTTTTGACAATATTGAAAATACAAAAATTACTCAAAACTAGTCTTATTTTAAAAATAAACCTCTCCTTTAACAGGGAGGTTTTTTTTGTAAAATAATTTCACGTATTCTAAAAATTAATGGATAATCTACAAGAAATTAATTGTAAGGAGATTTTTAAAAAGGCTTATGAAAATCGTTACACTTGGAAGAATGATTTTCATGGTTACCAAGGTAAATGTATTTTTTTTTCTAATGATAATATTCATAAAGGTGACTTTGCAGTAGGTAAAGATCTTAAACCAAATATTCAAAATATAGAAGATGAGAAAGTTGTTAAAAGTATTGCCTCTCAGTTATTTGAAGTGTGTATACATAGGGTAAAGAGAGATTTTGAATCAGTGCACTCAGAAAATAATTTTAATTTACTTAAAAATTCTAAAAGTGGGATTGAGATGAGAGTTTCAGGTAAGAATCAAGGTGATAAATATAGAGTTAAAAATAACCTTATTAATATGGTCTACCGAAAAATTCATGGAACCATAATAGAAATATTTGTTGAAGAATTTTTAGATACAGGAACAGGTTCTCTTAGTAAAAAATACAGTAGTCAACAAATTGATCCAAATACACTTGAGCCAAATTCTCAAAAATTGGAATACTCGGATGAATTTCTAAATATGGGTAATGAAGATTATTGGATATTAAATTCGAGGACAATAAAATATTTAAACCAAAATCAAGAAGAAGAAACACAAAAGTTTGTCTTCGAGGATCTATGCTTATTAAATTAGGTTTTCATTCAACCAATCTAAATCCTTTATCAAGTAGTTTTTGATATAAGAGTCTTGCTCTAAAAGCTAGAATTTGCTCTTCATTTTCATTACTAATTACGTGAAAATAATTATTATCTAATTTATTTTTACTAAAGCATACATTTGCCTCTCCTAATCTTAAAGTCCAGTTCTCTTCTTTTGCTAAATGTTGATTAGGGCCAAGATCCCAAGGACATCTTTCAGGATATTTTTCTCTTTTAGAACCCATATGATTAATTTTAACTACCCAATGTTAGTCACAATTTAAAAGTATGGCTATGAAAAAATATTAGATAACTTTTCATTGAGTCGTTGTTTGGTGAAATGCAATTAAAAATTCACTCTTTTGTTGCGATTAAACAATAAAAAGGGTCTTTCTTTAAAAAATTGAAGATATTAAGTGCTGGTTCAGTAAACTTTTTAATAATTTTTGGTTCATTAAATCCATTTGAGATTAATACTTTTCTTACATATTTGACCCTTTCTTCTTCAGTAGATAAAGTCCATATGTTGGGAGCTTTATGCCAAAATGCTCTGTTTGAAAAGGCAATAATGAACTTGCCCTGGCGGCTTAATATTCTTGCAATTTCTTTAGTTAAATTCTCAGGATATTGTAAATATTGCCATGCAGCTACCATCAAGCAATAATCAACTGTCTCTTTATCTAGAGGAATTTGTTGACTTAAATTGAAATTTTGAATCCAATAAGAATTAAAAATTTTATTTTTTTCGAGTTCTTGTTTATTTAAACCATGTCCAATAACTTTTTTATATTTTTTCCCCTTAGGTAGATAACTATCCCAACTTGACATTAAATCAAGAACAGTTGAATAATTGTCAATTTCTTTTTCATATAGATCGGTTAGATTTTGCCTAAAGTTTGCATCTAAATGATAAACAAATTTTGGATCGGAATAAAAATGTTGATCATTACTTTCATCAAGTTTTTCCCTTTGATAATTATTTAAAACTTCCAAAACAATTAAGTTAAAATTCTAATAGAAATCTAGTAGATAGAATTTCTAATTGTGTATTAGAATTTTGCTTTCATTTAATAAATTAAAAATCCTCAAAAAAAACTAGACATCTATTCAAAAAAAGTTAAATTATAAATTAATAATTTTAATAATAATGATTGAATTTAAAAGGAGCAAAAAAAATAGATCTAACAAAGCTCTTTTCAATCCTTATAAAAATGGATTAAGTTCATACGATATGGCATATCTTTCATCAAAAAAAAGTTTAAAAAATAAAACTACCTCTCTAAAAAGTGATCCTCAAAAAGATTATTTTGCTGCATAGCGATGCCTTATATCAATGTTTCGACTTCTGCGAAAATAGAGAATAAGCGAAAATTACTCGAAGAAATTTCAATTCTAATTTCATCTTTAACTAACAAATCAAGTAGATTTGTTATGGCGAAAATAGATGATAATTGCCAAATGTATTTTGATAATGAGTCCCCTTCTTGCTTTTTAGAAATCAAATCAATAGGTTCTCTAAATCCTTCAGAAATGGCAAAGCCAATATCAGATTTTGTATATGAGAAAATGGGGATCCCAATAGAGAGGATTTATATTTCTTTTGAGGATGTGCCAGCTTCATTGTGGGCGTGGAATGGAAGAACATTTGGTTAAGAATTTATTGGTATAAAACTATTGGAAATAAAAAAATTAATTGATTTAAATAGTCTTAGAACTGCACCTCAATTAAGTAGTAGTCAAGAAAAAAGACTCTTAGAGGAACTAGAAGCAAATATTTTTAATGCAGATTGGATAACAATAGGCATAATGGCACCAAGTAATAATATAGCTATTGAATCATTGCAATCAATTTCTAAGAAATATTCCTCAATTAAATTTGGGAATCTAGGGTCTCTCCATGCTGATGGAAGTGTTTTTTTAAAAGGCAACCAAAAAACTGGTAATGTTTTTGTTAGATCTGAAAATGGTCTTGGAGAAGGAATTTTAATAACATGTCAGTATGAAGAGGGTGCTAAAGAATCTAATACTTTTGGCCCATTACCATTAGATTTTTTTACATAATTAATTTCTCACGTATTTTTTATCAAGGAACTATTTTAATGACAGCTTTTTATCTGATGAAATTTTTGAAAATTTGAATTTAAAATATTTTTTACTTTAAAGCTTTGTTATTATGACTTCTGGTATTGGTCTAAATTTTCCACTATTTTAATTAAATGTTTTTTCAGGATATAATTCAAAATTTAAATAATTTTTGGGCAAAAGAAAGTTGTTTAATTATGCAGCCATATGATACGGAAAAGGGTGCTGGAACAATGAATCCGCATACTTTTTTAAGGGCTATTGGACCAGAGCCTTGGAGTGTCGCATATGCAGAACCATGTAGAAGGCCTACAGATGGGCGTTTTGGTGATAACCCTAATAGGGCTCAACATTACTTTCAATATCAAGTAATAATAAAGCCTTCACCGGAAGGGATCCAGGAAAAATATTTGACATCTTTAGAGTCTCTTGGAATTAAGCCTAGAAATCATGACATAAGATTTGTGGAAGATAATTGGGAGTCTCCAACACTTGGAGCATGGGGAGTAGGTTGGGAAGTTTGGTTGGACGGAATGGAAGTTACTCAATTTACTTATTTCCAACAATGCGGGGGAATTGATTGTAATCCAATTCCGATTGAAATTACTTATGGATTAGAGAGGATTGCAATGTTTTTGCAGGATAAGGAAAGTATCTGGGACTTAAATTGGAACAAAGATTTGAAATATAGCGATATTTGGCTTCAATTTGAAAAAAGTCAATGCTCTTTTAATTTTACTGAATCAAATGCTGATAATCTAAGGAAATTATTTGAAATTTACCAAGCTGAGGCAAATAATTTAATTGAAAAGAAATTAGCTTACCCCGCCCTTGATTTTGTTCTGAAATGTAGTCATACATTTAATCTTCTTGATGCTAGAGGCGTGATTTCAGTTACAGATCGTGCACAATATATTGAAAAGATTCGAAAACTAGCAAGAGAAGTTGCATCTACATGGGTAGCAGAAAGAGAATCTCTTAATTTTCCATTGATGAAGAATTAATATTTTTACACTATTTAAAGAAAAGAAAAAGTCATTGTATCAAAAGTTACACCGCATTGACACTTATATTTCTTTCTTTTTTTGTTACGCTCGATACAGTATAGTTACCCATTTTAAATGGGTTATTTTAGTGTGAGGTAAAATGAAACTCTTCCAAAAAATGTTGGTTGCGAGTACTGCTGTAGGCTTAATTTCTCCTTTAGCAGCACAAGCTTCTGACACAATGAATCTTGAAGAGATGAACAACTATACGCGTAGTAGTTCAAAAGTTCAAAGATTCGATAACAAAACTTTTGCTAACGAAATTAGTGAAGACCTAGCAATTCTCAAAGGTCGTGTAGATGGTTTAGAAGCTCAGCAAAATGAATTTGAAGCTGGAGCTTTCTCTGAAACTACAACAATGGATGGTAAGGCTATCTTCACTTTAGGAGCCATGGATTATTCATTGGCTTCAGAAACTAAATCAGAAGCTGCAAAAGCTTTTTATACCTACACCATGAACCTTAATACAAGTTTCACAGGTGATGACAATCTTTACGTAAGAATTAAGACTGGTAATCATTCTAAGTCTGATTTTTCTTACGACAAAACTTATGGTTCATATCTAAGTTCAACCAATACTAACGGAGATGCCCTTAAGGTAGACAAAATTTGGTATCAATTCCCAGTTGGTGATAACAACACTGTTTGGGTAGGTCCAAGAATTGAAAACTACTATATGCATGGAACTACTCCTTCTCTCTACAAGCCAGTAACAAAACAGTTTACTCTTGGTGGTAACGGTGAAGCTTATGGTGCAAGTACAGATACAGGAGCTGGTTGGGCTTTCAAAGCTGATAATGGTTTCGCGATTAGTTCAAACATAGGTACTAAATCAAATAGTTCTTGTGCAACAGGCACTATCGCAAATCAGGCTGGTTGTGTTAAGAAAGAATCTAGTAACAGTTATGAAAATAGCGGATT
The DNA here is from genome assembly GCA_902621675.1 of uncultured Prochlorococcus sp. Lineage (GTDB taxonomy): Bacteria > Cyanobacteriota > Cyanobacteriia > PCC-6307 > Cyanobiaceae > Prochlorococcus_A. The sequence goes on from CACNMX010000001.1 coordinate 84,301, forward strand.
GCTAACTAATGAAACAAAGACTAGCTGGGCTACCCAAGTTGGTTATACACAACCAAATTATTCTATATCAGCCTTAGTTAATATCAAAACTAATGGTTGGAGTGATACTTACTACCATACTGCTGATCATGGAAAAGGTGGCAATGGTAACTTCACATCTGTAGGATTAAGAGGTTGGTGGAGACCTGGTAATGCAGGTACTGCAACACCTTCAATCTCAGTTGGTTTCGATACAACAGAATATGATGGAGCTCCATCAAGTGGATCCAATTCAACTGCATATTTTGTTGGTATGAATTGGACAGATATGTTCCAAGCAGACGATAAAATCGGTCTAGCTTTTGGTCAGCCTACAACTAACGAAGCTGAATCTGTAGATCCATTCGCTTATGAACTTTATTATTCATTTAAGCCTAATGATTCTGTAACAGTTACTCCAGCAGTATTTGGTGGTACTGATAGGACTGGAACAGCTGGCGCTGATATCTTCGGAGCAGTTCTAGAAACTACATTTAAGTTCTAATTTAATTTAGTTCATTAAAAAACGCCCTTTTAAGGGCGTTTTTTTTGTCTTTTTAGTGTTTACCAGCAGTTCTCACCTTCTCCAATAGGAATACAAGCACTTGATTTCGCAGCCTCATCAGCAATTCTTTGGGCATCTTCATCTAATTTAAAATCTGCATCCAAAGCCATATCGGTATTCCATTCTTTTAGTCCCCCTAAGTCATTTTCACCTGATTTAACTGTATTAGTACTTGCTGCGGATATAGCGAGAGCACTTGTTGCGGCTATAAAAATTGAAATCGAACTTTTTTTAGGCATTAGTCAATACTTTTTTTATATAATAATCAACTTTAGGCTTAGATTCTTTTTGTTGTATAAAATGATTCTTTTTAATCTCCTATGACTCTTAAGAGATTTGAATAAGATTTAAAAATAAGATCAAGTTCGTCAGATCTGCCATGCTTGGCCAGTAAACCTCTTGCACCTGCGTCCAAATCAAATAAATATTCCCTTTTTTCAGTTGATTTAATATAACTTTCTATCCAACCCACGCATACTAATCTGTTACCACTATTTACCTCGCTTACTGCATGTAAGTAAGAACTTGGATATATTATGATCTCTCCCGCATTTAATTTGAATTTCTCTTCTGAATTCATTGTCTCAATAATTAATTCTCCTCCTACATAAGAATCTTTATTTGATAATGCGAGAGTAAAGGATAAATCTGATCTACCTGAAGACATGTATGGATTATCAATATGTCTGCCATAATGCATATTTTTTGACGATTTTGTAAACATTATTCCATGGATTCTTTTTGGTATTGAAAAACTTTTTATTAATAGGTTCGAAAGGATCTTTTTGTTAACTAATTGTGAGTACTTTTTTGATACTTCAGAATTTCTATTTAATTGCAAATTATTTTTTACCAATGTGGCATGGCTGCCGGCAGTGTTTTTACCATCTTCCCAATTTTGAGTTTCATCCTCTAAATCTTTTTTTATTAAGTTTACTTCTTCAGCATTTAATAACTGTTGAGTTAAATAATTCATACGCACTATAAAAAATGATACATCTTTATGTATAGAAGATCGCTTTTAAAGTTTTAGCAGTTTTGATAGGTATAAAGTAACCATAGATACTAATTCCAAAAAGTGCAAAAACTCAAAAAACTACTTTACACAGCACTAACATGTACATTTTTGCTTAACGTTAATATACCTGCTAATTCAACAGAAAAAGAAGTCAAAGTTTATTCGGGTAGACATTACAACACTGATAGAAATGTATACAAAAAATTTGCAGAAGAAACAGGAATTAAAGTTAGGCTTATAGAAGCAGCAGGAATATCTTTAATTGAAAGATTGAAACGAGAAGGGAAAAATTCTCAAGCAGATTTAATATTACTAGTAGATGCTGCAAGAATTACTAATGCAGCCAAAGCTGGGTTACTTCAACCAATAGTATCTTCTAATTTAGAGAATGATGTCCCAGTTGGATTGAAAGATCCAAAAAAGGAATGGTACGCTTTAACAAGAAGAGTAAGAGTTATGATTGCCAATCCAAAAGTTGTAGATGTTAGCAAAATCAATGATTATAGTGATTTGGCTGATCCTACTCTAAAAGGGAAAGTATGTTTAAGAAATAGAAAAAGTCCATATAATCAATCTTTAGTTGCCAACCAAATAATTAACAAAGGTGAATCAGAAACTAAAACTTGGTTAAGCGGAATGATATCAAATGTGTCCCAACCTTTTTTCCCAGGGGATATATCAATAATTAGAGCAGTTTCTAAGAAAAAATGTGGAGTAGGAATTGTTAATCATTATTATGTCGCAAGAATGTTAGCAGGTGTTAACGGAAGAAGAGATGCTTTATATGCTAAAAAAACAAAGGTCCTTACGCCTAATCCTGCTCATGTAAATATTAGTGCTGGAGGTATTGCAAAATATGCTACAAATAAAAATGAAGCGATTAAGTTGCTTGAATTCTTAGCGTCTCCTGAAGGAAGCAAAGGTTTAGCAGCGCCAACTTTTGAACATCCTTTGAAGGAAGTTAATCAAAATGAAATAGTAAAGAACTTTGGAGAATTCGTACCCGATAGTGTAACAGTAGAAGATCTTGGGGAAAAAAATTCTCAGGCTATTAGATTGATGAAAGATGCAGGTTGGAATTAAAAATTATGATGATTATATAGGTTTAATTTTTTATTTATTATGTGCATACTTATAAACAGACGGAGAGGTGGCTGAGTGGTCGAAAGCGAACGACTCGAAATCGTTTAATAGGGAACTATTCGTGGGTTCGAATCCCACCCTCTCCGTTATAATGATCATAAAGAGTGGATAATTTTTCTATTTTCTTCCTGATTTTCTTCTCAAACCTCTTTAAATGATGATTTCATTTGACTTTATTTTTTCCTGGATCATCTTCATCTAAATCTCTTATTTTTCTCCACCTGGAATACATATATCCAAGATAGATTCCTTGCATGAAGTTTTTTGCTCCATGTTCTAGAAGATTTTTTGAAAATTTATCATTAAATTTTTTACTTTCTAATAATTCTTTCTGCCAGTTTATTTTTTCTTTCATTGCTGTTGCTGTTCATCCTGCATTTTCTTCAATCTTTCGTATTCAACATTTAGAACGCCTAAGCGCCATGAATCTTTTAATCCTTTTATACCATCAATTAAGAGTTTTGCATCTGAAGGAGAATGTAACTTCATGTGTAAGAAATCTTTCTGCCAAGATTTGTCATCCCATTTAGTGCTCAAACTTTCCCTGTATACTTTTTGAACTCATCAGAAGTGATATTAATCATTATCGGTTGAATAAGAAATGGCAAGTTTTCCTTATAAATAATTCTTTAACAAAAAGTACTAATAAATTTGAAATAAGCATAAGAGGGCATTTTTTTGCCCTCCTCAAGTCTTATGTACCTCGCTGTCCACAAAGTCAATGAAGTGCTCTGACTCCTGAATGATTACTACCACTTCTGAATGGGAAAAGATAGTGGCGACAACCTCATAGACTACTACTCGGGTATTAATACTCTATTAATTTTAATTGAATGGGAGGATAATTAAGTAATAGAGATAAAGGAGGCTTTATGAGACTCACCACTCCATTCACTGCCCTAAGAAATGCAACTTCAGATATTTGGAAAATGCATTATTTTAATTATCAACTTCCTAAAGACCATAGACAAGATTATTGGGAAAAAGAATGCATAGATAACCCAACAAGTTCTCATTGCAAAGTTTACTAAAGGCAATATAAGTAAGATCTTAATAAAGACCCTTGTCAGGGTCTTTTCTTCTATTTAAGAAGATATTTTTTAATTTAAAGCTTTAAAATGCCTTTTAATAATTCAATATCAAAATATGATTTGCAGTATCTTGTAACTGGATTTTCTTTAATCTCAGTTTTTATTCTTACAGATTTAATTGGAGTTATTGACAAAGAATATTTTTACTTTGTACCAAGATTAATTAGTGAACAACCCCATAGGATTTTCACATCAATTCTAACTCATGCAGATTTAAATCATTTATTAAGTAATCTCGGTGGAATAATCATCACTAGATATTTTTTGATACGACTCGAAATTAAAAGCAGATTTTTTTACTTGAAATTTATTCTAATTTGTTCTTTTTTAAATTTTTTTATTATCTGGATTTACGAAATGATCTTATCGTATTTTTATATCTATCCCAATTATGCTGCAATAGGATTTAGTGGAATAATTTATGCTTTATTTGGATTCTTGCTATTGACTTCTTTTTATGGAAAGAAATATTTTTTAGGTAAAGAAATTGGTTTTAAGTCCAATAATGAAGTTCAAAAAATGTTAAAGACAATATGCATGATAGGTTTGGGTTTCTCTTTTTTGCCAGGAGTAAGTTTATTAGGGCATTTAAGTGGATTTATTGCGGGATGTTTTTTATTCTTGATCTAATAGAGATTAATTACCTTTTGCTCAAATTAATATAGTAATTTCCTTAGATATCCAAGTTTTTCTTTCACTCTTTTATTTAATATTAATCAATTTTAATATTGAAATTAACTTCTATTCTAATACTTATAAGCAGTAAACTAATCGCAATTTGGTGTGAAGGTAATACCATATAAGATTAATTTTCCACCACATTATCGAAGCTGTCCCACTAACGATTATAGATTTAGAAATATTAACTCTGAATAAGTTATCACCTTAAAAAATGGCAAAAGTAGAAAATGATAGAGACATGTATATTATGCAGTTGGAAATGCAAATGCTCAAAGAAAAGAAAACGAACTAGCTTTAATTATAAAAAACGTAATTCTGAAGCATGGAAGCTGATCTCAACAAGTACAGCAATGGTAGATACTAAAAACCAGTTTTCAAATCTTTATCTATTTGGGAAAAGAATTAGTAATTAATTTTGTAGATATTTGATACCTCTTGACTTGAGATCAAATGTTTGAGAAACTCCTCGCACAATAATTTCCGATAAGTAAAAACCCATCTATCTAAATTAGGTTCTTTCTTCAATAAAATTTACAGCAATAGAAAACTGGAACATGTGACAGTTAAGTAACATTCCATTTGCCCCTTCCACGAAAAAAAAATAAATGGCATACTCTAAAAATGTGTGAAGGAGTGGTTTTACTAAAACAGTGGAAACAAGGATACACTTGATTTAGTAAAACCTAGAAAGGCCTCTAGAAATAGAGGTCTTTTTTTTATGCAAACTCACTACTTTTATTGACTCTCCTAAATCATTCAAAATGCCTACAAATCCCAAAAATGTAGTGTTTGTTGGGGACTCGTAATATGAATAACTGTCAAAAATAAAAATCTATTTCAAAAATTGTTTTATTATCTTGGCAATTATATGCTTAAAAAATTTTAAAATTGATTTTTAAAGTTTTTATAGAGTATTATCAAAGGAATATCTAACATAATAAGTTTTGATATGAGGTTGATTTTTTATATTTTTATAATTAGTCAATTCTTAAATTTTCTTGGAGTCTTTGCAGAAAAAGTAAAAGAAGATTTGTCTGGATTAAATTCTGTTAAGTGGAAAAAGTTAGAGGAAAAGAAATCTAACCCATTGAAAAAGATTATTTGGAAATCCTACAAAAACGATGAATTTTTTTTTGGAAATGAAAAACAACAACAAGGTTCAAGAACAAATAGAACAAACTCATTAAACGAGGAAAGATTTTTTGAATCCGTAAAAAATTCTGTTTCTTCTATTACTGAAATTGAACCTTTTTTACCTCTTAATAATTTTCTTAAAAAAGAAAATTTTCAGACTTCAGTCAGGTGGAAATCATCTTTTGAAGGAGGCGCATCGGGCGGAACTGGGCAACAAATCCCTTCATTTGTTTTTGATTATGGGATTTCAGATTCTTCTTTAATAACCATTAATTTTTCTGAGGCTGATGATAAGTTATACAATCTAATCAATGGTCAAAAAGTAGATTATCATTGGCAAAACTATGCTTTTTCATTTAAGAAAAAATTATTAAATACTAATGAAAATAGCTTTGTAATATCAATAGTTCCAACCCTCGAGTATTGGCGGCATGCCAGTGGATCTAAGGACTCTAAAAGTATTTATAATCAGAAAGATAGTCTAGATGGTAGAGATAGATTTGATAATTTAATTGGATCTTTATCTTTGCCCATATCAAAAAAATTAAATGAAAACTTTACTACTTTAATTGTTCCTGGTGTTACATTTTTGCCTGAGAAATTAGGTTCAAAAGGAATTGGTAAAAATGCGTATGGTAATAATTTCTATATAGGAAGCGGTATTGTTTTAGATATTGCTAAAGATTTTAATTTTCTTGCCTCATATACATCTCCATTAGGCCCAGGTAATAATTATTTTGACAAGAATTTAAACTACTCTAGAAAACCTATTTATAGTATTGGTTTGGGATGGGACGTTAATTCTAAGATTGGTATTGAAGGGAAAATTACAAATTCATTTGGAGCTTCCCCCTCGACTGGATTGCTAACTATCCCATCAGACAATCAGCTACTCTACTCTGCCAATATAACTTATAAATCTCAAGGAGAAGATACATATCTTACTCCTCTAAATGAAAGAGATCAATTGATTAGCAATGGTGGAATTACTGTAAATAATGCCTTAATGCCAAGAGTTGGAACTTCAAAAATTAATTTTAACTTTGATAATAAGGGAAATTTGTTTGGTTCTTATAGTTACTCTTTATCAAATATATTTAAATTAGAGCTTTTAAATATTGGAAGTTTTAATGAAGTAATTTCAAGTGGAGATAAAAATTCAAATTTATATTCAACTTATTTAGATGATAGTAATCTTAATTTCAGGTTAGGAGGTAAATTATTATTATTTAGCCCTCAAAAAAATGATCTTTTTTGGATGTCTTTAAGATCATCAGTTGGAAGAGATAATAATACCAATCAAGGTTATTTATTCTCTGAATTAATAAATACTATTAGAGTAAACAATTGGTTGGCATTTAATGTTAGTCCAAAATACTTTTTTAGTGGAGTTGAAAGTTTCGGAGGGATAGGTCTCTCAAGTTATATAAATTTATTTGACAATTTAATGCTTATCCCAGAAATAAATACTTCAATAAAAAACAATTCAGATTCTAATTTTACTCTTGCATTGAGATATTCTTTTTCACCTGAAAAGTCATTAGATTTATATTATTCAAATGCCGTCGGAGTCCAAGACATTGGACAACTTCTTAAGGATAAAGAGTATAGGTTGGGAATAAAGTTAAATTTTTTACTATAAAAAAACGAAAAATTTAGTTTTCCCAATATGGGTCTGTAGTCAAAGAAACTTTTAATAAAGATTTTTTCTTACTTTTAATATCACTTATACAAGCCCTTATCGTTACACCATTTACATCGATTTCACAGGCACCGCAACTTCCTGTAAGACATCCAGTAGGGATTTCTAATCCGGCTTTTTTTGCACATGAGAACCAATCATCCCCCTCCGAAACAAAGGTTTCATTATTGTTTGGCCATCTAATTTTAAGTTTTGTTTCTTTCAATTTAGTACTGATGTGATATTTAAATGTTTATCAAATTCTTTGGCAAGATTATCAATAATTGATTCTCTTTTCTTTTTATAAGGTATTGATTTTTTATTTAATATAGGTAAATTTTTGCTCTTCCTTATTAAATTTATATATTGATCTCTCCAATTATCATTTTCAAATATCCCATGAATGTAAGTACCTGCAATTATTCCACCTTCTTTATTTTCTTTATACCATCCTAGATTTAAGTCTTTAAATATAGGTTTAATATTTACTGAGGTTTGAGCATATTCTAATTCAGTCTGGCCATTATGAATTTCAAATCCATTTATTTTTGAATGGCATGGCCATAATGATTCAGAATTGATTTGTCTCGTTAATTTATTTTCAAAGAAAGTTGTTCTTATTGGCAGTAATCCTATGCCTTTAATTTTTTGTTCTGAATAACTTCTAGATCCCTCTTTAAAAAAAGGATCTTCAAGCGATGTACCTAACATTTGAAACCCTCCACAAATGCCAATAATATTTCCTTTATTGTTTGAATATTCTTTTATATCCTTAGATAAACCACATTCTTCAAGAAAAATTTGATCTTTAATAGTTTGTTTACTACCGGGAAGAACAATAAGGTCAAACTTATTTAAGTTTTGGGATTCTCTTATCCATTCAATTAATATTGTTTCTTCATTTTCTAATGGATCGAAATCCGAAAAGTTACTTATAGATGGTAATTTTATGATCCCAACTCTGATCTCAGGATTTGAGAAACGTGATTTTTTTTCTATTAAATCTAAAGAATCTTCTGGGGGAAATGAATCATTTAACCATGGAATAATTCCAATGACAGGGATTTTAGTTTTACTTTCTATCCATTTTTTCCCTTCTTTAAATAATGAAAGGTCGCCTCTAAATCTATTTATAATAATTCCCTTAACAAGTTTTTTTTCTTCTGGTTTCATTAATTCAAGGGTTCCTATGATTTGAGCAAATACTCCTCCCCTTTCAATATCAGTAACCAAAATGCAATTTGCATTTAAATACTTTGCAACTCTTAAATTAGTGAGATCTCTATGAATCAAATTCATCTCTACGGGACTTCCAGCCCCTTCGATAATTAAACGGCAATTCGGATTTCGTTCGTATATAGACTTTAAACTTTTTTTAATTACTTCCCAGCCTGGAATAAACCAATCTTGGTAGTAATTTTGGGCGGTTGTTATTCCTATACTTTTGCCTAAGTGAATAACCTCACTTAATGAATTGCCTTGTGGTTTTAATAAAATGGGATTCATCTCAGCAGAGGGATTAATACCACAAGCAAAAGCTTGCAGTGCTTGTGAATATGCCATCTCTCCACCTTCCCAATCAACCCAAGCATTGTTACTCATATTTTGTCCTTTAAAAGGTATTGGTTCTTCTCCTAGATTTTTAAGAATCCTGCAAATAGCAGTAACCGTTAACGATTTTCCTGCTCCACTGGAAGTTCCTAGGACCATTATTGGTTTCCTTATTTCATGTAATTTTGCTTCTAACTCCATTAGTAATTTATATTAATTTTAAAATTTATTAATTATTAAATTGAATTATAATTTGGTAAAAAATTTGTGTTAATTCTAGCCTCTGCTTCTCAATCTAGAAAGAAATTACTAGAAAATTGTCAAATTGAATTTATCCAAATATCAAGTAACTTTGATGAAACTACTATTCAAGAAAAGAATATATTAAATTTAGCTTTGGAATTATCTTTTCAAAAGGCTAATAGTTTATCTGAAAAAATTCATAACATATCATTGCCCGAGAAATTTAATTATGGTCCGTTGGAGATTCTTGGGTGCGATTCAATTTTTGAATTTAAAGGTGAAGCTTATGGAAAACCATCCAATAAAGAGGAGGCATTTATAAGATGGAAAAAAATGTCTGGAGAATTTGGATTTTTACATACTGGTCATACTCTAATAATTGGGAATTTAGATTCAACTTCCAAAAATTTTAAAATCGCTGAGATAATAAAAAAAACTGTAAGTTCAAGAGTTTATTTTTCTAACTTGGAAGATTGGGAAATCAATAGTTATATAGATACAAATGAACCTTTATATTGCGCCGGAGGATTTGCATTGGAAGGTATAGGCGGTAAGTATATAGAAAAAATAGAGGGTTGTTTCAGTAATGTAATGGGTTTAAGTTTGCCATGGCTCAGAGAGAATATAAACAGATAATAAAATTGAGCAAAAAAAAACCCTACCTTTAAGATAGGGTTTTTTTAGATGATATAGAAATTAATCTAAATCAGGCATTTCTAGAGCTGGTTCACTCTTTCTGTCGATTCCTTTTTCGAAACCAGCAGCGGCTGCTCTAGCACGTCCAGCATGCCAAAGATGACCGATAAATGTAAACCATCCTAGGAAGAATTGGGCTGCAGCTAACCATTGTCTTAAGTTAACGAAGTTAACAGCATTAGGCTCTGTAATGATTCCACCAACAGAGTTGATAGAAGCGTTTGGAGCATGAGTCATATATTCAGCAGCTCTTCTTACCTGCCAAGGCTGAATATCATTTTGGATTTTCTCAAGGCTCAATCCGTTAGGACCTCTTAAAGGCTCTAACCATGGCCCTCTGAAATCCCAAAATCTCATTGTTTCACCACCAAATATAATTTCACCAGTAGGAGATCTCATGAGGTACTTACCTAGACCTGTTGGTCCCATTGTTGAACCTACGTTAGCTCCAATTCTTTGATCTCTCACTAGGAAAGTAAAGCTTTGGGCCTGTGAAGCTTCAGCATTTGTTGGACCATAAAATTCTGAAGGGTAAGCAGTGTTGTTAAACCAGATGAATGTTGAAGCAATAAAACTTGCTACACAAATTCCACCAAGAGCGTAACTTAATAGTCCTTCACCATTCCAGATAAAAGCTCTTCTTGCCCATCCAAAAGGTTTAGTAAAGATATGGAATATTCCTCCAATAATTGCAGTAATACCCACGTAAACATGTCCACCAACTATATCTTCAATGGAGTTGACACCGATTATTGAACCAGCTCCTCCCCATGGAGATCTGAATAGATAACCAAGAATAACTCTTGGATCTAAGGTTGGATTTACAAGTCTGACTTCACCACCACCTGGTGCCCATGTGTCATAGGCACCGCCAATAAAACACCAATTTACTGACCATGCTAGTGCACCTACACCTAGAACAATCAAATGATATCCAAGAATATTTGTCATTTGATTTTTATCTCTCCAATCGGTTGAGAAAAATGGAAAATCTTCTTCAAGTTTTTCTGGACCTGCTAATGAATGGTAAATACCGCCAAAACCAAGTACAGCGGAAGCTATCAAGTGAACCACGCCTGCTTGGAAGAAAGGCATGATATCAGTAACTTCACCACCTGGGCCTATTCCATAGCCAAACATTGCAACGTGTGGCATACAGATTAAACCTTGCTCCCACATTGGTTTATCAAAAGTAAAATGATTAACCTCAAAGAGCATCATTGCTCCCGCCCAAAAGACTATTAGTCCAGAGTGAGCAATGTGAGCTCCTAATAAACGTCCAGATAAATTGATTAATCTAGCGTTACCTACATACCAGGCATAACCAGTTTCCTCAATACTTTGGTTTGGAGCTCTTAATAAATTATTAAAGGGCGTTTCCACGTGGAAGAACCTCCTCAGGGAATACAAAGTTTTCGTGTGGTTGATCCACAGAAGACATCCATGCTCGCATACCTTCGTTCAAAAGTATATTTTTTGTATAGAAAGTTTCAAATTCAGGATCTTCTGCTGCACGGATTTCTTGGCTTACGAAATCATAAGCTCTTAGGTTTAGTGCTAAGCCTACAATACCAATTGAAGATGTCCACATACCCATAACAGGTACAAATAGCATCAAGAAATGTAAGAAACGCTTGTTTGAGAATGCAATACCGAAGATTTGGCTCCAGAATCTGTTTGCTGTAATCATTGAATAAGTTTCTTCTTCCTGAGTTGGGTCAAAAGCTCTAAATGTTGAACTTTGAACCTTACCATCTGTATAAATACTTGTATCTTCATACAAAGTGTTTTGTACTGTAGCTCCATGGATAGCGCAAAGTAGAGCACCACCAAGAATTCCAGCAACACCCATCATGTGGAATGGATTTAAAGTAATATTGTGAAAACCTTGAATGAACAGAATGTAACGGAAGATTGCTGCTACACCGAATGAAGGTGCGAAGAACCAACTATGCTGTCCTAAAGGATAAATAAGGAAAATACTTGTAAATACTGCAATTACTGCTGAGAATGCTAAAGCATTGTATGGTCTAATTCCAACAAGGCCAGCAATTTCAAACTGACGAAGCATAAAACCAATTAGGCCAAATACTCCATGTAATGCAACGAAGTTCCAAAGTCCACCAAGTTGTAGCCATCTTACAAAGCTACCTTGGGCTTCAGGACCCCATAAAAATAGAAGACTGTGTCCCATGGCATCACCAGGGGTGCTTACAGCTGCTGTTAAAAAGTTACAACCTTCAAGGTATGAGCTTGCAACTCCATGTGTGTACCAAGAGGTAACAAATGTTGTTCCGACGAACCAACCACCTATAGCAAGATATGCACAAGGAAGTAGTAGTAGTCCGGACCAACCAATAAATACAAAGCGGTCGCGCTTCAACCAATCATCGAGGACATCAAACCATCCTCTTTGTGGGGCGCTACCAACTGCGATCGTCATGAGAAATCGTTTTTAGCTTCGGGATACGCAGTGACTGTAACAAAGATTGAGAGTAATGTGGGGAAATATTTGTATATCTGAAATGCCTTGTAAAGCTTTCCTGACTTTTTTATTAAAAATTAGGTAAGAATACTCCCTTAGTTTGTTAAATTATCTGAATTAGGCTCTAAAAAAAGATAAAAATGAATTCAGACCTCACGTCATTCGATAAAATCGAACAAAAAATTGGTGGATCAAGAAAAATTTCAAATTATATTATTGGAGGAATGTTGACTATAGGAGGTATTGGTTTTCTTTTGGCCTCTATATCTAGCTACACAGGAATGGATTTATTACCTTTAGGAAATCCTTCAACTTTGTTGTTTATCCCTCAAGGAATAATAATGGGAGCATACGGAGTAATAGCTAATTTATTAAATTTTTACTTGTGGTATTTGGTTTACATAAACTTTGGTTCAGGAACTAATTATTTTGATAAATCCTCAAAATCTGTAGAAATAAAAAGAAAAGGATTATTCAAAGATGTTGAAGTTAAATTAAATTTTGATGAAATTAAATCTGTTAAGTTGGATATAAGTGAGGGATTTAATCCTAGAAGAAGAATTGCTTTAGTATTAAAAGGTAGAAAAAAACCTCTCCCTTTAAGCGGGGCAGGTGAACTAAAACCACTGCTTCAGGTTGAAGAAGAGGGAGCTCGTCTAGCTAAATTTTTAGATGTTAATTTGGAGGGCCTAAAATAAAAAAAAAATATTTTTTAAAAACATTATTTTTTATACATTCTTTGTTTTTGGTTCAAGCTTGTAGTTATAAAAGTAAGATTGATCAAAATTATTACTGCCAAAAACTTAAATTTAGTTGTATTCAGAGTAATAAAGTAGTTAATTTTAAAACTTCAAAAGGTGATTTTGAGGTTAAATTATTTGGTAAAGATAACCCTGTAACAGTATCAAATTTTCTGGAAAACATAGACAATAATATTTATGAAAATAAAAAATTTTATAAAATAATAAATTATCCCCAAATAAGGTTTATACATGGCGGCGTTAATCCAGAAAATAAATCTTATATAGAACGAAAACAAAAACTGAATAAGACAAGTCCAACAATACCTTTAGAAATAAAATTCAAAGAAGAAATAAAACCAAGATATAACTATCAAATAAAAAATCCTAGTGAAACAGTAAATTTAGTTAATACTTTTGAGAGTGGATCAATCGCTATGGTTAAAAGCGGTAAGAGTAAGTCTTCATCTACTGAATTTTTTTTTGTAACGACTAAGATCCCTGAACTAGATGGAAGATATTCGATTTTTGGAAAGATTATTAAAGGATTAGACGTACTCGAAAAAATCAATAAAGAAGACTACATCAAGGCAGTTCAGATATCTAATTAAATTTCTAGAGAATATTTATTTATTTTCAACATTTCTGTATTAACTCCTGAAGAACGTTTAAGAGCTACCTTACCAGTTCTCGCTATTTCAAGGATGCCGTATGGCTCGAGTAGTTTCTCTAGAGCAACTAACTTTCCAGGATCTCCTACTACCTCGAGAGTTAAGGCCATATCTGATACATCAACAACTTTTGCACGGAAAATCTGTACTATATCAAGGATATTACTCCTAGTATCTTCTTTCGATGAAACTTTTAGTAACATCAATTCTCTTTCAACAGCTGCGAGATTAGTAAAATCTACAACTCCCAAAACATTAAATAATTTATTTAGTTGCTTAGTCATTTGTTGAAGAGTTTCATTATCACCCTCCACTACCATTGTTAACCTTGAAATCCCTTTAGATTCTGCAGGTCCTACTGCAAGGCTATCTATGTTGAATCCCCTTCTAGCGAAGAGACCTGAGATTCTACTCAAGGCTCCAGATTCATCTTCTACAAGAACTGATAATGTATGTTTCATATTTTAAAAGGTTTTTAAATCTCTAATCCATTCATAAGAAATCCTATTGAATACTGAAGGGTCTTCATCATGGATACAATGCCCTGAATTGGATACTATTTTTAATTTTACCCATCTATGGAAATTTGCAATCTTTTTACCAACAAACAAAGGTATGAAATTATCTTTTTCGCCCCAAATCAATAAAAAAGGAACTTTTTTTGAGGCGCTAAGTTTTCTTAAAAGGTAAGAAGCTTTAAATTTTTCATCTCTAGATGACATTCCAATACACATTGCTCTTAATGATCTAGCTGAAGTTCTCCTTAAAACTGGTTTTGTAACCAAATCTATTAGTTCGCGATCAATATTATCTTTTTTGAAATAGGCAGAATTTAGTCCCAGTTTAATAACCCCTAATTTAGTTATTAAAAATAAAATAATCTCCAAAGGGAAAAACAAAAAAAATATTGTTATGAATCTATCTTGAAATTTCTTAAATGATGATTTTTTTGTTATGGACTTTTTATTTTCTTGAATTTGATCTGGCAAAGGCGATGCAATAACTGTTGCAATCTGATCCTCTAATGAAACAGCACATGTTAAAGCAACTAGTGATCCAAGGGAATTGCCAATAAGAATTACTTTCCCAGAATTCTTTGGTCTTATTACCTGTGCAATAAAGTCTTCCACTTGATTACACCAAATCTCATTATTTAATTTTCCAATTTGTCTAATCCCAGGTTGATCTGAATCCCCAAATCCTATTAAATCCAAAGAATAAGAGGCGAAATTCTTATTCGCAAAATACTCTAAATTGTTTCTCCAATGTTTTCGACTTGCTCCAAATCCATGGAGAAAGATAATTGGAATTTCATTTTCTTCGCCTGTAACACTCCAACAAATTTTAAAACCATTCCAATTCCAGTAATTAGGTATGTTTATATTTTTTTTAAAATTATTATTCATATATTCAAAATATTCAAAAATTTTCAAGATATTTGGATTATCTACATTTTTAACAAATAAATGTATTTTGAATGTAAATTATAGTTATCATTAAATTTTACTATGGCTAAAGAAATTTTTAGTATTGCAGCAGTTTTTTGGATACTGATACCAATAGGATTAGTTGGTGGTGCTTTGTTATTAAAGTTTCAGGGAGACTGATTCTCACGGATACATCACAATTTGAGTTATGGTCTTAAAGTTAAGTAAATCTTGAGTATGAAGATTCTTTTAGTAGGAGCAACAGGGACACTTGGTAGACAAATAGCAAAGCAAGCTATAGAAGAGGGACATGAAGTAAGGTGCTTTGTAAGAAATCCAAGAAAAGCTTCCTTTCTACAAGAATGGGGTTGTGAACTAACAAAAGGTAATTTATTAAATTCTTCTGATATCGAATATGCATTGCAAGATATTGAAGTAGTTATTGATGCAGCGACTAGTAGGCCAGATGATCCTAAAAGTATTTATGAAATTGATTGGGATGGAAAACTTAACTTATTCAATGCTTGCGAATCTTTAAACGTAAAAAGGGTAATATTCCTTTCTATTCTCTTGACAGAAAAGTTTAGAAATGTTCCTTTAATGGACATTAAATACTGTACTGAAAAACTTCTTGAGAAATCTGATCTAGAATATACCATTTTTAAATGTGCAGCTTTTATGCAAGGAGTTATTGGTCAATTCGCAATCCCAATCTTGGATAGTCAAGCAGTGTGGATGAGTGGGACTCCAACTAAAATTGCTTATATGAATACTCAAGATATGGCGAAAGTTGTTGTAGCAGCAGTAAATAATCCAAAAACTCACAGAACATCATTGCCATTAGTAGGTCCCAAAGCATGGGATTCAAATGAAGTTATATCTTTATGTGAAAAATTTAGTGAAAAAAAGGCGAAAATTTTTAGAGTTTCCCCCTTCCTTATTAGTGTCACTCAAAAAGTAGTTTCCTTTTTCCAAGATTCTCTTAATGTTGCTGAGCGATTGGCTTTTGCTGAAGTAACTAGTAGTGGTGAATCATTAGATGCTGACATGAGCAAAACTTACGAAATATTGGAACTTAAAAAAGAGGAAATGACCTCACTAGAGAGTTATATAAAAGAGTACTATCAACAAATACTTAAAAGATTAAGGGAAATGGAAGCTGATCTTAATATTGAAGAAAAAAAGAGATTACCTTTTTAATATTGCAATTTTAGAATCAGATAGTATATTTGTACTATGTTAAATATTATTGACCTATGTCTGTTTCTAAATCTAAAAACCTTGAACGAAAACTAGATAATTTTGCAAAAGAAGCAAAAAATGAATTGAATAATGTTTGCGGATCTTCATTATGGGAAAGCCTTGGGTTTGTTTTTTTTGATCAATTAGAAGATTCTGAAAAAATTGCGAAAGCAAATTTTTACTATGGACAACTTCAAATAATTAATGAAATTAAATTTTCAATTTGAATTGAATTGCATGTTTTAACATATGTAATTTTTTTTAAATCAATTTTGGCCAATCTTTTTCTGATATTATGTACTTAGTAAAAGATTAATTAATGATTGAAACTTCAGGTGTAATAGAAAAAGAGCAGGGGAATGGATTTTATTTGGTTACCCTAGAACAACCTGAAGGGCATCAATGTTTATGTAGAGCTGCAGGTAAATTGACTAAATTTAGAATTAAATTATTAGCTGGAGATAAAGTTTTAGTTGAGATTAGTCCTTATGATCTCTCTAGAGGGAGGATAACTTATAGAGAGAGAAATGCAGGCGGTGCTAAACCTACTACTAATAAAAATAACCCTAAGAGAAATAATAAATAAAAAGATACTTTAGATAATATTTTTTATCGCTTCTTTAAACTCACTTCTTTGCTTAACCCCTTGCCATTGTTTTTTTAATAATTTTTCTTTAAAAAGTTGTACTGTTGGTGTGCCGTTAATACCTGCTTGTTTTGCAATATCTTGATCTTTATCAATATCTATTTCAACGCCAAGAACTGCACCATCAAGTTCTTTAATTACTCTTTTTAACTGAGGTTTCAAAACATGACATGGACCGCAACTTGGAGAACTAAAAATGACTAAGATAGGTTTTTTACTCTCGTGATAAAGTTTCCTTAATGCATAACTGCCTTTTTGCCATTCAGAATTTGAATCGAAAGTATCTTCATTAACTTCTTCTTCGTTAAAATCTGATGAATTAGGTTTTTTTTCTGGTTCGGGTGTTTCTCTAACTATAGTTTTTGCTAAGTTTTTCTCGGCTAGCCACCTCTCGGTAGCTAATGCTGCCATGCAACCAGTTCCTGCAGCGGTAACTCCTTGTCTCCACTCAGAATCAACAACATCACCTGCTGCGAAGATGCCTTCGATAGATGTTTCTGGCCTTCCTGTTTTGCAAGCAATATATCCCTTATTATCTAAATCAATTTTGTTACCTAAGAATTTCGTATTAGGTGTGTGCCCTATCGCGTAAAAAAGACCTTTTATATTGATTTCCCCTTTACCTTCTTGAGAATTAATAGTTTCTATTCTCTCAAGCCATTCAGTACCATCAGCTTTATCAACTTTTGTGTTCCAATGAATTTCTATCTTTGGATTAGCTTTTACTCTATCAACCATAGCTGCGCTAGCCCTTAATTTTTCTGATCTAACAATTAAATGCACCTTGCTGCCATATTTAGTGAGGTATGCGGCTTCTTCACATGCAGAGTCGCCTCCTCCTACAACAGCTAGTTCTTCATCTCTGAATTGTGGAGTTGCTCCATCACAGATTGCACAAGCACTTATTCCTTTACTCCAGAATTTATCTTCATTTATTACGCCCAATCTATTTGCACTTGCTCCAGTTGCAATAATAATTGAGTTAGTTTTTATAGTTCCTTCTAAAGTTTTTAATTCAAATGGGTGTGAATCAGTATTTATTGATACAACATCACTTTCATATAAATTAGTACCCCATCTTTCTGCTTGAGCCTTCATTAGATCCATCAATTCAGGACCCAGTACTCCATCTGGGAAACCTGGATAATTTTCGACAAATGTTGTAGTCATTAATTGCCCACCAGGAATTCCACCAGAATTAAATCCTGTTACAAGTAATGGTTGAAGATTTGCCCGTGCGGCATATATTGCAGCGGTGTAGCCTGCAGGCCCCGAACCTATAATTACAACATTTTCTACATTTGAAATCTTCTCTTTATTTTCCATTTATTTGCTAATTTCATTATTTATAATAATAAACTAACTCAAATAATGTAGGGCGGATTTCACTTGATAGATTTATTACTCAATCGTTGACTTTTTGGTCTAATAACTTTTTTAATTCCTTTGGGAAGTTTAAAACAGAATCTTTTAAATTTTCGTTCTTTTCTCCAATATGTAATATCCACTCTCTAAATTCTTCTGCAATTGCATAACTGTCTTCATATCTTTCTAAAGTGTCCATTGCAGAAATTCTATTGGTTGCCCAACAGGTCGCTATGTCGATCCTTTTTCTAATGAAATTGTCCATTGAAAGATATAAGTTTTATATAGATAAACACATTAGAGAACTTATGTATTGTCTAATAAGTTACAACTTTGTACTTCCAAACAATAATTTAATCTTTAATTTATATTTGAGCCAATTTTTGGGGGAATTTTAAAGAAAATATAAAGAAATAGAGTTAGACTGCCTCGCTGTGATTCGCAAGTAGTCTTTCAACTTCCTCAAAACCCTCTTTAGCTGAATTTATTGCAAGTTCCTCGCTAACTTTTTCTTCTGATATTAACTTTGCGGATATTTTCTTTAAAAGAGTTTCTTTCTTTTCTCTTAGTGAACTAACAATTTCTTCTTCAATGATAGATTTTATCGCTTTAGAAATTATTTTTTTATCATTTGCTTCCTCGAATGTGCCCTGAACTAGTTCTTGAATAAATAATCGATGAACCTCACTACTCCTTAGAAAGCTTTCTGTGGCATTTATAATTCCTTCAACAAGAGCTTCATCAGGTTCAGAATCATTTTCTGCCAGCTTAAATTCCCAATCTAAGTGTCTTCTTTGCCAACCTGCTGAGTGGAGACTGGGCATGACTGTCTGAGAATAAGTATCAACTGACATTTCATAAATTCTCTCTGCTAATTTCTCGCACCAGTCTTTACCATGCTTTTCTAGATTTTTCTGCATAGCTTGCCTTGGAACAGCATGACCCCCATGATGACTGTGGCACACTCCATCAGGACATTCGATTGCTTTTATACTCATTGGATTATTTAGTACTTATATATTCTAGATAGCTATTTTTTATAGAAAAGAAAATATATTTTTAACAAAAATCCAAGACTTTTGACTTTCTTCAATTTATATTTAGTATGTTAAAAAAATAAATAAATTGACAAAGATACTTATTCCTTCCGAAACAAGCTCTGGTGAAAGGAGAGTTTCAGCTACACCAGAAGCGGTAAAGAAATTAAAAAGCCTTGGATGTGATGTTTATATTGAAAGTTCAGCAGGGAAATTATCAGGATTTAGTGACTTATCATATGAAGAATCGGGCGGAACAATAATAAACAACTTAGATCAAAAAATTTGGGGTGAAGCGGACTTAATATTCTGTGTTCAAACTCCATCAGAGGATAATTTAACTAAGTTAAAGAAGGGCGCTGTTCTTCTCGGTCTTCTTAACCCATATGGTAATAAGGAGCTTCTAAAGATTATAAATAGTAATAAGATTTCAGCTTTATCACTAGAGTTGCTTCCGAGGATTAGTAGAGCTCAATCTTCTGATGTTCTTTCTTCACAGGCTAATATTGCTGGATATAAAGCAGTTCTTTTGGCTGCAAGTGAGTTAGATAGATATTTTCCAATGCTTATGACTGCAGCTGGGACAGTCCAACCTGCCAAAGTAGTGGTTCTTGGTGGAGGCGTTGCAGGATTACAGGCAGTTGCGACAGCAAAAAGACTTGGAGCAATAGTATTTGTATCTGATATTAGACCTGCTGTTAAAGAACAAGTAGAGTCCCTCGGAGCAAGATTTATAGAGCTCCCTGAAGTTGAGGAAAAGCCAGGAGAAGCAGGAGGTTATGCAAAAGCTGTAACACCCGAATTCCTCTCAAAACAGAAGGCAACTTTAACTAAATATTTATCTGAAGCTGATGTTGCTATATGTACTGCGCAAGTTCTAGGTAAAAAGGCCCCTGTTTTAATAGACTCACCCATGATTAAAAAAATGAGGCCTGGAGCAGTAGTTATTGATTTAGCAGTTTCTCAGGGAGGGAACTGCGAAGGAACAAAATCAAATGAAACTATTATCAAAGATGGGGTAAAACTTATAGGCGCGGGGGAATTACCCTCTTCAGTTCCTTATGATGCAAGTTCACTTTATGCTAAGAACTTAACATCTTTGATTACACCATTTATAAAAGATGGTCTAATTAAATTAGATAAAGAGGATGAACTCATTTCTGGATGTTTATTAAGCGATGAAGGAGTTGTTCTTCAAAATAAAGTTTTTGAAAATTGAGGTTTTAAAATTATGTCTTTTATAAGTCTTCTTTGGGTTCTATTACTTGGTAGTTTATTAGGCCTCGAGTTAATTGGAAAAGTTCCTCCTACTCTTCACACACCTCTAATGAGTGGAGCAAATGCAATCTCAGGAATAACAATGCTTGCAGCCTTGACTTTAATTGTAAAAGCAGAAGGTAACGTACCACTTTTAATCATTGGTTCAGTTTCTCTTGGATTTGCTCTTTTCAACGTTGTAGGCGGTTTCTTTGTAACTGATCGAATGCTTGCGATGTTTAGTCGTAAACCATCAAATAAGAAGTAATTTTTAAAATGAATCTACCTGTAATTATTAAATTCGTTATTGACCTTCTAGCAGTACTTTTACTGGCTTTGGGAATAAAAGGATTATCAAAAGTAAAATCAGCAAGGGATGCCAATAGATTAGCTGCATTTGCAATGTCGCTATCAGTAGTAGGATTACTTTCTTATTATCTAGGCACTTCTGGAATTGCTATTCAGTCTTGGATTTGGATAATAATTGGATCAATCATAGGTAGTTTATTTGGAGCAATTCTTGCAAAAAAAGTACCTATGACCTCCATGCCTGAAACTGTGGCATTGTTCAATGGTTGTGGAGGAATGTCATCACTTTTAGTTGCCTTAGGAGTAGCTATTTTTCCTATATCTGGTGGCCAAGAAAATTTTGATTTCTTTAAGTCACTGATTAACGAAGTTTCAATATCTGTTTCTGTATTTGTTGGTGCCATAACTTTCACAGGTTCAATTGTAGCGATGGCAAAGTTACAGGGTTGGTTGTCAACTCCAGGATGGACTCAGAGCAAAGTTAGACATTTTGTAAATATTGTTTTTGCAGTTGCTTCCTTGATAGCCTTTTTTGATTTGATAAGCGGTAATACAAGTTCTATTTGGCTTTTAGTTATAGTTTCTTCTTTATTAGGTATTGGAGTTACTTTACCAATTGGTGGAGCTGATATGCCAGTTGTTATATCTTTATTAAATAGCTATTCAGGGATTGCAGCAGCAGCGGCAGGTTTCGTTGTAGATAGTCAGCTTTTGATAGTAGCAGGCGCAATGGTTGGAGCAGCAGGCCTAATACTTACTCAAGTAATGTGCAAGGGTATGAATAGATCATTGGTCTCAGTTCTTTTTGGAGGATCTTTATCTGCACAAAGTACAGCCTCTTCTGGTTCAGGAGAATATACAAATATAACTTCTTGCAGTGTTGAAGAGTGTGCATTGACTTTAGAAGCAGCTAATAAGGTAATTATTGTTCCTGGTTATGGTCTAGCGGTAGCTCAAGCTCAACATACTTTAAGGGAAGTGACAAAAAAACTAGAGCAAAACGGTATTGAAGTTGTTTACGCAATTCATCCTGTAGCAGGGAGGATGCCTGGACATATGAATGTACTTTTAGCAGAAGCAGATGTTCCTTACGAACAACTTAAAGAGATGGACGTTGTAAATCCTGATTTTCCAGCAACGGATGTTGTTTTAGTTTTAGGAGCAAATGATGTGGTTAATCCTCAAGCTAAAAATGATAGCTCTTCCCCTTTATACGGTATGCCAGTTCTTGATGTGCAGGAAGCAAGAACGGTATTTGTCATTAAACGAGGTATGAGTGCTGGTTATTCTGGAATAAAAAATGATTTATTTGATTTGCCAAATACCTCAATGGTCTTTGGTGATGCAAAAAAGGTACTGAATGATTTGATTGGAGAATTAAAGGATCTTGGAGTTGGGGAAAAATAATAGTATATCTTTTAGTTTTTCAGATTACCTAAAAAATAAGCCATTTCGAGAAGTCTTACCTTGGATAGGTGGTGACTTACAAACTTTGAGAGATACTTTTGTTATTGATCTTGGTAAATCAAAAAAAAATAAAAAAATATTCTTTCCGATTAATAAAATTCTCTCTAAAAAATTTGAATGTGATTACCTTCTAGGGTTTTTAGAATTACCTGAAAACTTAGACTCACTTAGGGGTTTTGTAATCGTTACACATGGTTTAGGGGGCTCAACCAAACGATTTGGTTTAAGAAGAATCTCTAGGAAATTAGGAAATAATGGTTTTGGAGTTCTTAAATTAAATCTGAGAGGATCTGGATCTGCGAGATATTTAGCTAAAGGAAATTATTGTGCTAGATGCTCCAGTGATGTTATTTCAGCAATTAATTATTTTAAAAAATTCATTAATTTGGAGTTTAAAGATCTCATTAAGATGAATAATCTTCCAATTTATGGAGTTGGATTATCTTTGGGCGGAACAATTCTTTTAAATGCCTGCTTAGATTACGATGAAAACAAAGGAGAAAAACTTTTAGATGGCCTAGCCTGTGTGAGTAGCCCTTTAGACTTATCATCATGCAGTCTCTGTATTGAAAAATCTAGAAATTATATCTATCAAAAATGGTTACTTCATCGCTTAAAAAATCAGTTATGGGACGGATTTAATGATGAAGGAAAAATTCTTAATAATGAGAAATTAAGAAAAAAAATTAGAGCTTTAAAAAGTATAAGGGAATTTGATCAGAAATTTACAGCTCCAAGTTGGGGATTTAATTCTTTAGAAGATTACTATGTTAAAGCTTCTCCAATATTTAGAATCCAAAACTCAATAAAAAAATTACCTCAAATGCTTTTTATTCATGCCAAGGATGATCCTTGGGTTCCGTATGAGGATACTTTGAATTTAAGAAAAGAATCTATTGATAAATTTACTATTTTTATAACTGAAAAAGGAGGTCATAATGGCTTTCACTCGATTAATGGCTGCTGGTCAGACGAAGTCGTAAAGAATTGGTTTATTAGTATCTAGGACTATTTAAAAATGGTGTTTTTTTAAAAATCCATTTTTCTATTGGCTTACCGTTAATAATATGTGAGGTAAAAATTTCTGAAATTTTTTCTGGAGAAACTTTCTCGTACCAAATACCATCTGGCCAAATAAGAAGAATTGGTCCGTTCTTACATATCCTTAAACAGTCGGCTTTTGATCTTAATATATGAATGTTTTTTGTAGAGGGGTCATTCTCAAATTTTTTTAAAGTCTTTTTCAGACATTCCCATGTTTTTTGACCTTCATTGCCTTTAAAGCATTTCTGTTTTGTAGGTGTTGCGCATAGTAGAAGATGCTTTTTAATATCCACTTTTATCCAATACTTACGTATCTTTTCCCTTTTTTAATTTCTTGCTTAACAAAAAGTCTAGCCCAATTGTCTACTTCAAGAATATCCTCTAATTCTGGACTTAAATTCAAATTCTCCATATGTGATTCACAAGCTTTACTTATAAATGTTGGAATTTCTTGAAAAGAAATTTTTTCATTAAGGAATTGTTCAACAGCCATTTCATTAGCAGCATTTAAGACTGCAGGCATAGTCCCAGAAGATTTTCCTGCGGCATAGGCTAGTCCCATGCATGGATATTTAAACTTGTCAGGTTCTTTAAAAGTTAATTGCCCAATGTCGCTTAGATTTAATCTTTTCCAATTTGTTTTAAATCTTTCAGGCCAACTCATCGCATACAAAATAGGTAGTTTCATATCTGGCCAACCTAATTGAGCTAATACTGAGGAATCTTCCATCTCAATCATTGAATGAATAATACTTTGAGGGTGGATAACTATTTCAATATTTTCGTAAGAGGTTCCAAATAAATAATGAGCTTCTATAACTTCTAATCCTTTATTCATAAGAGTTGCAGAATCTACGGTTATTTTTTTTCCCATATCCCAATTAGGATGTGAAGTTGCATCTTCTACTGTGACATGCTTTAAATCCTCAACGGCCCAATCTCTGAAAGCACCACCAGAAGCTGTTAAGTGTATGGCTTTTAAACCCTTAGGCATCTCTCCTGTTGAAAAATCTGCATTTTCATAATTAGGTAGTCCTTGTAAGCATTGAAAGATAGCAGAGTGTTCTGAATCAGCAGGTAAAAGCCTACTATTATTTTTCTTTAATGCAGGAATAACAATTGGACCTGCCGCAATTAATGTTTCTTTGTTAGCAAGGGCAATATTTTTTCCCGCATTAATTGCTGACATTGTTGGAATTAAGCCTGCACAGCCTACTATCCCTGTTACTACAGTATCTGCCTTATCCCAAGCTGCAACTGCGTTAATCCCCTCCTTTCCACCCAAAACCAAGGGAGTACTATCCAACCCTAAGTTATTAATATTATCTTTTAAATCTTCTACGAGATTTTCATCCTCTATTGCAACTACTTCTGGTTTATGTGTTTTAACTTGTTCGGTTAATAAATTAATATTTCTTCCTGCAGAAAGAGCTACGGCTTTAAACTTATCAGGCTGCTCACTAGCTATTTCGAGAGTTTGAGTCCCAATTGAACCAGTAGAACCGAGCACAGTAATGTATTTCAATTTTCTCTGATATTTCTAATATCTTCCCATTTAAAGGTGTATTTAAAAAACAAAAATTTCAAATTGGTTTTTTTCTTAAAATTTAAACCCTTATCCATGTTGTCATTTCCTTTGATTGATCAATAAGTTCAATCCCTTTTTCTTTTAACAAATTCCTAATTTCGTCGGCCTTCGCAAAATCTTTTTCTTTTTTTGCTTTCAATCTTTCATTAATAAGCATTGATATTTCTTCTTCTTTTATTTTACTTTCTTTTACTAAAACCTCTTTTTTAAGACCAAGTACCTCAGTCAACTTTTCAAGAGTTTTAAAATTCTCAAGTAGAAAGAATTTTTCATTTAGGTCTATTTTAAACCCTTCGACCCTTTGAAATTGGTTTAAAAAGTTTTTTAATGGTTTTGCTAAATCGTAAATAATTGCAATAGCTCCTGCTGTATTAAGGTCATTTTCCAGAGCCTCAGAAAATTTAAGCTTTTTTTGAGATAATTCAAAGCTTATTTTCTCTTTATATTTTTCTTCGATATATTCATTTTTATCAATAGATATAAAAGCACCTTTTGTAAGGTCCATAAAAGAAAGGGCTGCATTAATGTTTTTCCAAGCTTCTGAAGCACTCCTTAAAGCTTCTTCAGTAAAATCAAGTGGTTTTCTGTAATTCACGGTCATAACAAAATATCGCAAAGTCATAGGGCTTATGCCTGACTTAATTAGCTCTCTGATAGTTTTAAAATTTTTAAGGGATTTACTCATCTTTTGTCCATTAACATTGACCATCCCATTGTGTAACCAATAGTTCGCTAGCTTTTTGCCATTGGCTGCTTCTGATTGGGCGATTTCATTCTCATGATGTGGAAAAATCAAATCAGAACCACCTAAATGGATATCAATAGTATCTCCTAATTCATCTTTAACCATCGCCGAACATTCAATATGCCATCCTGGCCTACCTTTACCCCATGGCGAATCAAAAAATGGCTCATCATCTTTGGCTTTTTTCCATAGTGCAAAATCTTGCGGATTAAGTTTTTTACTATTTTCATCATTAGCCATTCTTCCTTGCTGATTGATATTTTGTTCTTGTATATTTTGATTACTTAGCTTTCCATAATTTTTATTTTTAAAAACAGAATAATAAACATCTCCATCCCTAGAGTATGCATAACCTTTGTCCTCAAGGATTGTTATAAAGGAGCAGATATTGCATATATGATTCGTTGCTCTTGGCATACTATCCGGACGCATTATTCCTAAAGAATCCATATCTTTATGAAATTCAATAATATTTTTTTCAGATACTTCATTCATTGAACTCCTTTCTTCTTTAGCTCTTTTTAAGATCTTGTCATCAATATCTGTGAAATTTTGAACGTACTTCACTTTGAAATCACTGTAAATTAAAAATCTTCTCAATACATCCCAAGCTATATAACTTCTGGCATGACCAAGATGACATAAATCATAAACAGTTACTCCACAACAATAAATTTTTACTACATCATCAATAGGCTTAAAAACCTCAACTCTTTTGCTTAAAGTATTAAAAAGTTTGATCATTTTAAATTAAGTATTTCATAAGGTTTATTTTGTCTCCATCCAATTGTCTCCAATACCAATATCAACTAAAAGAGGCACATTTAATTTTACACAATCTTCCATAGTCTTCTTTACTAATTTCGTCGTAATTTCCAAAGAATCTGGTTCAACTTCAAACAATAATTCATCATGTACTTGCAAAAGCATTTTTGCGGGAACATTCATTTCTATGAATTTCTTATTTAGTTGAACCATTGCAATTTTAATAATATCTGCACTTGAACCCTGAATTGGGGCATTGGCTGCGGCTCTTAGTGACTGTGCCTCCATGCCAGCTCTCCTTGCGGATTGTAAGTCAATTTCGTAAGGATCTTTTCCTATTAGTCTTCCAAGTCCATTTTTATCAAACTTAAATTCTCTCTTTCTACCAAAAATTGTTTTTACATAACCTTTTGATAAGGCAAGCCTTTCTTGGAGTTCAAGAAATTTGAAAATTTTTGAATATCTTTCTTTGTATTTAATTAGGAATTCTTTAGCTTCTGGTGTACTTACTCCTGTAGAACGTGCAAACTTTTTAATTCCCATACCATAGATAACTCCGAAATTTATTGTTTTCCCAACTCTCCTCTCATCAGAAGAAATTTCCTCTTTCTCAAAAATTAATCTTGCAGTCAAAGAATGAATGTCATCATTTTTATGAAATGCATTTATTAGTATTTCTTCATCCGCTAAGTGAGCGAGTATTCTTAATTCGATCTGAGAATAATCAGCTGATAAAAGTTTCCAATTTTTTTCAGGCAAGAATGCTTTTCTGATTCTCCTACTAAATTCAGTCCTAACTGGGATATTTTGAAGATTAGGATTGCTACTACTTAGTCTCCCAGTCGCTGTAGCAGCTTGATTAAAGTTTGTATGAACTCTTCCTGTCTTTTCGTTAATAAGATTTGGAAGAGCATCAATATAGGTGCTAAGTAATTTGCTAAGAGTTCTATGTTTTATTAAATGTTGGATTATTTCATGTTCGTCGACTAATCTTTCCAAAACTACTGCATCTGTACTCCATCCTGTTTTTGTTTTCCGTGATTTTTTCTTATCCAAATTTAATTTTTCAAACAATATCTCACCAAGTTGTTTTGGTGAAGATAGATTGAAACTTTCCTCTGCTAAGTCATAAACTTTACTTTCAATATCTTCTAAGGTACTTTTTAATTCTTTTGAGAGTTTATCCAAATAAGGGATGTCGATGGTTATGCCATTCATTTCCATTTGGGACAATACCGGCTCTAAAGGCAGCTCGATTTCTTCGAACAATTTGATTAATTCATCTTTTTCCTTTGAAAAGCTTTCTTTAAAAATTTTGACAATCTTCAAAGTTAGAAAAACATCATAACCGCAGTAAATACTTGCTTCATCAATATCAACAAATGAAAAGTCTTTATTTTTTCCAACTGTCTCCTTAAATGAAGGAGGCTTAAATCCAAATAATCTAAAACTAATTTCACTTAACCCATGTTTCTCCTGATTATTAAGAAGGTAGTCTGCTAATAAGGTGTCAAAGGTTACGCCTTTAAGATCGAGTCCATGATTAAAAAATATTTGCCTATCAAATTTAGAATTTTGGAGTGCCTTTTCTTTTTTTGGATCTTCTATCCAATTTCTTAGCTTCGAAAAAACATCTTCAATTGATAATTGATTGGAGGTTTCCTTTTTTGTTTGATGACCAAGAGGTATATAAAATAAATCATCATTCTCTTCTCCAAGACATAACCCTATCCCAACAAGTTCCGCATCGATTGGATTCAAACTATTGGTCTCTGTATCTAAAGAAACTATTTGATTAGTCTTGTCTAATCTTTGAATTAATTTATTAAGTAATTCGAAATCGTTTACAACAGTTACGTTGATTTTAGGGATTTTAGTTTCACTATTTTCTAATTCATTATTGCCTGCGACTTTTGGTGCCTTCTCCTCCTCTTTAGCTACATTATTTTTGTCAAAACCACCTTTGCTGAAAGTTGAATTGAAAATATCAATTTGTCTAAGTAGTGTTGATAGTTCTAATTTTTTCAGTGACTCTGAAAGTAGTTCTTGATTTATATTTTTTAATTCATAACCGTTACTTAAAATTAAAGGCACCTCAGTATTTATTTTTGCTAAATCCCTGGAAAGAAAAGCATTATGTTTATCGTTTCTGAGCTTTTCTATAACTGAACCTTTGATGAATCCTTTATATTTCTTATCGTTGTTCTGTTGAATCTTGTCCAAAGCTTGATAGATTCCATCAAGCGTGTCGTTCTCTTTTAGTAGATTAATTGCAGTTTTTGGACCTACCCCTTTAATACCTGGAATATTATCAGAACTATCACCAGTTAGGGCTTTAAGATCAACTACTCTTTCTGGCGCAACACCTAATTTTTCTTTTACTCCATTTTCATTCATAAGAGTTGGATTACCACTTTTCGCATATGGACCACCACCCATATAAAGTACATAAATATCTTTTTGATCATCTACTAATTGAAATAAGTCCCTATCTCCAGAAAGAATATTTACGCACCATCCTTTAGAAGAAGCATCATTTGCAATTGTGCCTAGGAGATCATCTGCTTCGTATCCTGG
This sequence comes from uncultured Prochlorococcus sp., assembly GCA_902621675.1. Classification (GTDB taxonomy): domain Bacteria; phylum Cyanobacteriota; class Cyanobacteriia; order PCC-6307; family Cyanobiaceae; genus Prochlorococcus_A. The sequence goes on from CACNMX010000001.1 coordinate 113,487, forward strand.
AGATTTAAAAATTGGTAAATTAAGGCTTTCTTCTAAAATGACTTCTAGTTGTTCAATATCCTGAAAAAAAACATCTGGTGCTACATCTCTATTGGCCTTATAATTTGGATCTAATTCATGCCTGAAAGTTGGCTTTTCGGTATCAAAAGTAATACAAACACCCTCAGGACTAATATTTTTGCAATTATCCAGAAGACTTTTTAGGAATCCATAAGTGACACTTGTTGGAAATCCCTCTTTGGTAGTTAAACCTCCATCAATCCCTTTGCTAAATGCGTAGAAGCTTCTAAAAGCAAGTGAGTGGCCATCGACTAAAAGTAAAATTGGTTTTTTAGAGTTTTCAGAATTTAAACTCATTTTCTCTTCTTAGCCCAAGGTGGAATATCAATAAAGATTTGCTCTCCAGGTTCTAATCCATCAATGACTGAAGTTTTATTTCCACTACTAATACCAATCTCGATTTTTTCAAATTTGGGAGAATTGTTTTTATCAACTTTCAAAATTCCTTTTTCACCTTTTTCAGTGACAATAGAAACTGTTGGTACTAAGATTTTTTCTTCATTACCTTCGACTCTAAATTCAAGATCTGCAGTCATTCCAATTTTAATTTCTTCAGAAATATCTTTAAAATTTAAAGTTACTTCGAATGAGGTAACATTATTATCTTTCACAGCTCTTGTAGCTATTTTTTTAACTATGGCACTATATTTTTTTGAGGGATAAGCCTCAATTCTTACTGAGGCTTCTTGACCTATTTTTATTCTGCCAATGTCACTCTCAGGAACTTTAGCAACAATTTCTAGGCCCTCTGATAGTTCAAAAATAAAGTTTTTGGTTTTAGGGTCTGAACTTAAGTTTGTACTTGGTGTGACATAAGAACCTATCTCAGCATATTTTGCAGTTATCTTTCCTCCATAAGGCGCTTTAATTAGATAGAAACTTTTTTCAGCTTTTGCATCATTAAGTTTTGCGCTACTAATGTTGTAGTTATTTTTATAACTTTCATAGTCTTCTTTACTTACTGCGCCTTCTTGATATAAATATTCCCTTCTTAAAAATTCAGATTTTTGTTTTTCTACATTTAATTCAAGTTCTTCAATTTTATAGATAAAGTCTTCATCATCAAGAGAAGCTAAAATCTGATTTTTTTTGACAAGATCGCCTTCATCTACTTTGATTTCTTTTATTACGCCTTGCTTCCGTGGCCCAATATTGCTTGTCCTTATTGCTTTTACTTCACCACTAGTGTTAATTGAATCTGAGAGGATTCCTTTTTCAACTTGAACTACAAAATCAGAAATATCTTTTGACTTATTTTTCTTGAAGGAATTGGTTATAAAAACGAAAAATATAGCTAGAGAAAGCAATATAATTCCACTTCTTAGATTTATATTTTTTTTTATTAAATCAAACATTTCTTTTTAAAGCAGAAGTAGAGAATATTTAGGAACTAAATAAATAATCAAGACGATTATAATTAACTTATCCAAGATTGGTTAAGTAAATACTATATTACTAGAAGATGTTTTCTTGATAATTTTTCCATAAGTTTTTTCAAATGTTAAAAGCAGGTATTATTGGATTACCAAATGTTGGAAAATCAACTCTATTTAATGCACTTGTAGAAAATGCTAAGGCCCAAGCGGCTAATTTTCCCTTTTGTACTATAGAACCTAATAAAGGCATAGTTTCAGTCCCAGATCAAAGGTTGCAAGAGTTAGGTAATTTAAGTTCTAGCCAAAATATTATCCCAACAAAAATCGAATTTGTAGATATCGCAGGACTAGTAAAAGGAGCTAGTAAAGGCGAAGGTTTGGGAAATAAATTTTTATCAAATATTAGGGAGGTTGATGCAATAGTTCATGTTGTAAGGTGCTTTGAAGATAGTGATGTAATTCATGTTTCTGGAAAGGTAGATCCCCTGGATGACATTGAGATAATTAATCTGGAATTGAATTTAGCTGATTTATCTCAACTCCAAAAAAGAAGAGAAAGAATTAAAAAACAGGTTAGAACTAGTAAAGAGGCAGCTAAAGAAGATACCCTACTAGAAAAAATTGAAAAAGAGCTAGAGAAAGGCCTTTCAGTTAGATCAATATCTTTGAATGAAGAAGAAAATTTAATAATTAAGCAATTAGGCTTCCTTACTGCTAAACCAATTATTTATGCAACTAATTTGAATGAAAATGATTTAGCTGGAGGTAATGATTTTTCATCAACAGTTCAGAGTTTTGCAAGTAATGAAAATACAGAATGTATAAAAATATCAGCGCAAGTCGAATCTGAATTAATAGAGTTAGAACCAGAAGATAAAAAAGACTACCTTATTGGCTTAGGAGTAGAAGAAGGGGGATTAAGTTCATTAATTAGATCAACATATAAATTATTGGGATTAAAAACTTATTTCACTACCGGAGAAAAGGAGACAAAAGCTTGGACAATAAAAGATGGGATGACTGCGCCACAGGCAGCAGGAGTAATTCATACTGATTTTGAAAAAGGATTTATAAGAGCTCAGACTATTTCGTATCAAAATTTAATTGATTCAGGTTCAATTGCCAATGCAAAAACTAAAGGTCTTTTAAGAAGTGAAGGTAAGGAATATGTTGTTAACGAAGGTGATGTAATGGAGTTCTTATTTAACGTTTAGTAAGTCTCTTAAGGCTTACTATTTTGCTTTTTAAATTTAAATTCAAAAAATGAAATTAATAAAATTAAGATACATCCTAAGCAACTTCCTATTAACCCAAAAACAATGGTTGTAAAGCCATCATCGTAGCCATATTGTAATTGTGGTAAGTGAGGGGGTATTGGCATTATTTTTCAACAGAATTTTCAATATCTTCCAGTAAATGTTTAGTTGATCTACTAAAACCATTAGTTTTTAAATAGTTTTGAGCCTCTCTAAATTTTTCAGCTACTCTTTTTGCATAAGGAGTATTCATGGAATTTTGAGTCATGTTGAAAATGCGACTCATTTTATAATCTGATTTAGGTAACCCCTTGATAAGTATTCAAAAATACAAGAATATAAAAATAGGATTTTTTACTTACTGAGATATTTATTGTGAAAAGTTCTTGATTCTCCAAATAAAGTTTTTTCAGATTAGAAAAATTGACAATGACAAATATATTATTAATTCTTTTTTTTGGACTTTTATTTTTATTATTTTTTTATTCAAAACGAATTAAAAGGCTATCCAAAAAGACAAAATCTAGTCCAACTTATGTTCCTTTCTTAAAAGAACAAGAATTTAATCCTGATATAAGTACTGATAATTGGGATTTACATAAACTTAGATTAGATAAATTTAAAAGATCACAATACAAGGGATTAACTTTCTTCGTAAGTTCAGAAAATAGAATTTACTATCTTTCTGAAGAAGGGGATAAAGTTTATTGCTAACAGTGGTTTTTAATTTTATAAATAGGAAAAGCCGAAAGAAATTAATAATATTAAATGAAGTATTTATTTTTATTATCAGAAAAGTTATACAGGTTTATTGAATGGGAGTGGAATACTTTAAAAAAACTAAGAAGAACAAAAAGAAAAAATTTTATTTTAAGAGGATCATTTGCTTTATTTAGTTTATTATCAGTTCTTTTTTTAATATTTTTGCCACCTATTGCTTTTGGGATGTTATTTGGAGAGGGATTAAAATTTAGTATTTTTTTTATTTGGATATGGATTTTAAATTTAAAGTTTTTTTGAAAATTTATAATTTATTTTCCCAGATTATTTAATATTAATAATATAAAAAATTTACCTTATGCCAAAAATATTCAAACAAAATAAGTTTGCTTTGTTAGGAGCAAATATATTAATAATTTTACTTTGGGTTACTATATCTTCCTTTTTGATGAATTTATTTCAAAGTGAAAATGCCCCATTTTATATATATAAAATTTCTTTTTTAATCAGATTCCTTCCTCCTATTTGGGTTACATGGTTCCTTTGGATAAAAAGAGGGGGTTTAAAAAGATAAATTACAAAAGCATTTTTACGGATTTACTATAAAAAAAAATCAGTTAAGATCTGAAAGCTTACTTGAAATTTTCATGTAAGAATTAGGTAATTGAGGGATTGTTTTTAGCTAAGAAACAATCTCTTTTTTTTAAGAATTTTTTCTAATAAAAAAAGTGTTTGTCAGTATCCCTATTGACAAACACTCATGACGATCAATTTTTAAAAATTAAACAGGCAATCTATTATCAATTTCTACTACTCCAGAATCCATAAGACGTCCGATTTTAATAACTAAAGCCATATCTAGCCTTGAAAATTCAGATTGATGGTTAGTTATCCAATCAAGTTCAGAAAGAGTTATAATTCCTAAAGTATTTACTTTAAGAAAAAGTAAGCCTAGATTCATTTTAAAAAATTCCTGGTATTATCCAGCCGAATAAGCCATAATTTACAACTAATGCAAATAAGCCCATCATTGCCATCCTCCCATTAGTTCTTTCGGCGTTTTGCCAATAAGTTGGTTTTGAATTCTCCATTTTTTTTAGAATTGTTAAATAGTAAGTTTTTAAACGAAACCAGGAATTATTTGACCTGTTGTTAGGTATGCTCCAACAGCAGCAATTAATCCAAGCATTGCGAATCTACCGTTAAGAGTTTCAGCAAAAACTTTTTCTTTTTCGATTGTTTTGACTTTTGTGTTTGTGTTTTTCATTTGATTAGAAGATGAATAGTTTAAATTTTCATTTTGAAATTGCTTGGTTAGATAAGCAACGAGAGTGGCTGTAAAGAATACAATTACGGCTAAAAAACCTGAAAGTGGACTCATTAAAAAATGCCAGGAATAATTTGTCCAGTTGAAACGTAAGCACCTACTAATGCCACAAGGCCAATCATTGCCCAACGACCATTAACTTTTTCTGCATTTTGTGGGTAGCTGTCGTATGAAACAGACTCATCTATGTAAGGACGTGTTTCAGTAGGGAACATGTTCTGCCTGCCGCCTGATTCAGTAGTAACGTTTGAATTAGCCATTGAAGTTGTGTAATTGTTAATTAATGTAACACTACTATTAACAAATGTAAAGTATTAGGCTGAAATTAAGTTATTTTCAAGATAATTACTACATAAATGTAACATAATAGTGACATATATTTTAAAATAGTTGTTTTTTGGCTTTTTATGCTTTACAGATTGGCTTGCACTCTATTAGGAGTTCAATTCGTCGTTTAAGTAAATTTTTTTTAATCCCTTAGAAAGATATAAATTTGGTAGAAAAAACTACATCATTCTGAAATTTGAATAATTAGTTTTTAGTTTTAACCTATCTCAATTTATTATGGAATTCGCAAAAAAAATCATGACTGAAAAAGCTGAAAAGCTTAATGGTAAAGCCGCAATGCTTGGAATGTTTGCTCTTGTAGGAGCTTATTATTTTACTGGTCAAATTCTTCCAGGAATTTTCTAGTAAAATTCCTTTTAAATTTTTTTAGGGCTTTCTCAAGCCCTTTTTTACTGGATGATTATATTATTTCCTTTTTAATTATCTAATAATTCAAATAATTTACTTATTAAGAGTTTTCTTTTAAAAAAAGTTTTATCAATATATTTTTTATTCTCTTCTTTTAAAATTTCCTGACCATTTAAACCTAATCCTTTAAGGACAAACTCTTTATCTTCTTTAATCCAGTTATTTATCATTCCCCCCGTCGTCTCTATATGGAATTGTAATCCGTAAGCAAAATTACCAATCCTAAAAAACTGTTCCTTACAACGAGCACTACTAGCAATGAGTACTGCTTTATTAGGTAATAAAATCCTATCTCCATGCCAATGTAGTACATGAAAAGGATCTTCAAAAAGTGCTTTAAAGTCTTTATTCGATTTGTCTATAAAAATTTGAGACCATCCAATTTCTGGTAATGCTTTTGGAGGTGATCCATATTTAAGAATTTCTACATCTCCCCCAGCAGCACTCGCAAGCAACTGAGCACCTAAGCAAACACCGACTATAGGTCTCTCATTTTCTAATTCTTTTTTTATAAAATCTCTTTCTAGCTTAAGCCATGGATATTTTCCGCTTCCAATATCTTTAACACCCATTGGTCCACCCATAATTAAAATTAAGTCTCCTTTTTTTGTTTGCGGCAGAGCATTTTTATTATCTAAACGAATAATTTCTATTTTTAAATCTCTTTCTTTAGCAAATTGTTCAAAAAGACCAGGCCCCTCTATTTCTAAATGTTGCAAAACTAATAGGCGTTTTATTTCCTTCATTCACTTTCCATTATTTCAGCTGATTCAGAACAGACATTAACGCTAAACCACCTCATTGCGGACCAAGTATCTTCTTGGTATGTACCTGCTGCAATGCTTACAAAACAATCATTTTCATACCAACTTCGATAACTGGGAGTTACTCCCGTTCCTTTTAATCTATTTTCTAAGCCTTTCCCATATTTTTTAATAACAAGATTTATAGCTTCATTCTCAATTGCTCTTTGCTTTTCATCAGCAAAACCTCCTAGTGGAGTAAAAAAAAGAATTGATGCAATAAGTAAACGTATCATTGAGTCTTTAGTTTATATGTAGCTGATTTCATATCGATTAATTAATTTTTTAAAATCATCTACTCTCTTTTGTCCATTTTTTAATGGTCTTGAGGAGTCAAGAACGGCTGCACAACATAATTGCCAGCAAGATTTTTCATCTAGTCCCAATTTCTTGCATATATTTTTTGGAGCTTTGATAACTGTATTTATTTCTGCAATATGTTGAGTGGTTTCCCATAATTCTCCTTCAAGAAAATCAATTTCAATACTTGATAATAATTCTGTAGCAACGTAATCCTTAATTAGCTCAGTTAATTCCACGATATTTTATTAAAGCAGATAAATTAAATAATTTCTCTTAGTATTTTTATAGCAGGATAAAAAAAAGGAACTAGTTTCTACCTCATCTTGAATATCCTGTAGATTTTAAGAGACTACATCATTTCGTATTGATCAAGTTTGGTTTTTAATTTTGTGGCTTGTTTAATCAATGACAAAGCTTCTTTTCTGCCTGTTGAATTATTAGCCTGGACTATAAGATCGGCGTATTTCTTTGCGATTTTTTTTTCCATAATTTAAGTAATATAAATGCCGTTTTTGAATCTTGAAACTAGCGAGTCACAACTAGAAGTAGATAAGGAGTCAACGGTTAAAACCTCAGAGTCAACAAATTGGAACGGGTTAACTCGTGTTTTTAATTTATAATCAATTAATAAAAAGCTGTTGGTATCTACGATTACATTGTTTTCAAACCCTGATTTAATTTATAGTTATCCATGAATTGGATTAAAAATTTTCAATCATCTTTTTAATGCAATTAATAAAAAAAGGGGGTTACAAACCCCCTTTCGGTTTATTAAAAGACCTAATTTACTAATTACCTAAACCTAGAGGAGCCCAAAGAGTTGCTTCAGAACCTATAACAGGGACAACTCCTGTAGGTTTTGCATTAGAAACTTTATTTTTAACAATAGGAGTATCTTGTTCTCCTAAAGCTGCCCATAAAGTTGATTGATGAGCGATAACTGGTTGAACTTTTAATGGTTGAGATTGAAAAGAAGGCTTTTGGGTTCTTACAAGTTGGACTCCAAGAGAACCAACAATAAATGCTCCAAGAAAACCTGCAAATACAGCAGTAATATTGTTACTACTTACTGAGGTAGATACGTTATTAGACATAATAGTTATGTGACTAAATTTCATTTTTGACTGAAGTCCCCGTTCCTTGGCTTCAATCTTAATGCGGCTCGTAAAACGAGATGAACGTTTATGTAGTCTACGCTACATTTTAACTATAAGTATAATTTAATTTACAAGATGTTAATGGCAATACAAAAACTTATTAAAAAAAAAGAAATTAAATTTTAAAGTGAAGAAAATATATTTGAATTTTTTTGAGTAAAAAATAATTGATTATTTTCATAATTTTTTGCAGAATAACTTTCTGAAACAACAGTTCCGTGAGTTACTCCAAAAATAAAACCAAGTAAGATCGCTAAACGCATCCAAGAATATAAATTTGAGGTTAATTTCCCTCGAATTAAGAATATATGATGTTGTTATTTATACTAAATAATTTTTTATCCCCCAAGATATGACATTGATGGATGAATTTTTTGATTTTTGTCAGTTTTTTTCTCTAATACTTTAAATCGATCTTCACTATAGTTATCTTCTCTAGCTTCCCAAATGCTCTTGATTTTATTTTCCAATTCATGGAGATTAATTGGTAGAGACAACCATGGGTTTAGATTTATACCTTCATTAGAAAAAAGACATGTATAAGCATAACCATCGCTAGTTATCCTCAATCTATTACAGTCTGAACAAAAAGGATTACTTATTGAAGAGATTGTACTTACAAAACTATTTGAATCACTCATGTACCATCTATTAGCAGTTTGTCCCTCCTTTCTTCCGTAGTCTTTTAATCGATGTTTCTTCTTTAGTAGCCTAATAATTCTTTCAGAGAAAAAAACATCTGATGGCTGCCAATTATTAGATATCCCTACGTCCATATACTCAATGAAACGAATTTCTATAGACCTTTTTTTCGCAAAATCAACTAATTCAAAAATTTGATTATCATTAATCTCTTTTTTTATGACTGCATTTATTTTTAATTTCCCCGCCTTTGGATTAAATCCAGCATTAATTGCATGATCTATTCCTTCAAGGACAGTAATTAATTTTTCTTTGCCAATAATTTTATTTTCCTCTCCAATCATGTTTGAAAAAATATCAGGATCAATCGCATCTAAACTTACTGTTATGCGGTCTAAACCATTTTTTAAAAAGCTCATTAGCTTTTTTCTTAGAGAGCAAATATCCATTTGTGGTTAGAGAAATATCCTGTAAATTAGCTACTGGATTTGATTCTTCTAATCTTTGCGATTTAATTTCATAAAGAAGTTCATCTAATTGAGAACTCAATAA
>CACNMX010000002.1 GCA_902621675.1 uncultured Prochlorococcus sp.
TCTAAGTACAAATCTAAATGGACTACATGAAACACAAGAAAATGAAATCTTAAATTTAGTTCGAATTGCTGAGAAACAAATATCAACCTTTCCTGGTCCTATACATTTAAATATTCCTATTGATATCCCTTTAGATATTTCATTTTTAAATAAAAAAAATGTTTTAGAGGTTTTTGAGAGAATTTATTTAAAGAAAAAATATATCTTTCAAAAAGTTGAAATAAAGTCTGATAAAAACAAATTCTTAGAAATTTCAAGAAGTTTAAATTTAGATGAATCTGGCATTATTTTGGTAGGTCCCTATCAAGGTTCCCTAAATGACTTATCTTCTTTCAATAAATCATTAGAACAATTACAAGAAATTACTGGTTGGCCAGTATTTGCTGATCCTGTATCAGGAGTTTATTCTGATTTGAGAGGATTAGTTGTGAATTGGGAATTAGTCTTGAGAAAAAATAAGAATCGTATTAAGTGTAAACAACTTTTAAGGCTTGGTCCTATGTCATCCTCAATTGATTTAGAGAAGTTTCTAACAAAGTTTGAAGGTATACAAATTCTTATAAAAGAAAAAAACTTTAGAAAATTGGATCCTATAAAAAAATCATTTGAATATGATTTTGGCCTGTTAAATTTTACTTCTGTATTATTAGAAAAATTATCAATTAATCAAAAAAGCAAAAAGTCTCTTACGCCGTTAGCACTAGATCTAATAGAGCAAGGAGAGCAAATTAGGGAAATTTTAAAAGAGAAAATTACTAATGATAATAAAATTACTGAATATAAGCTTGCAAATCTTGTTCCAAAACTTTGGCCAGCTGCAAATCCAATAATGCTCTCAGCTAGTAGCCCGATAAGAGATTGGCTTACTTTCTCTGAGAATGGTACCTTAACAAGAAGTTGTTTCAGTTTCAGAGGAGCTTCTGGAATAGATGGTACTTTATCCCTTGCATTAGGAATTTCTAGAATTAAAAATCCTCTACTTCTCGTGACTGGGGATTTGGCTTTTGTTCATGATATAAACGGTTGGCTTATTGAGAATTCAGTCGATATGAATTTAACAATTCTTTTAATAGATAATAATGGCGGAAATATATTTAATCGTATTTATAAAAAAAATTTAAAAGAAGATGAATTAAAAAAACTATTTCTTATGCCTAAAGAAATAAACTGGCAAAAACTCTCAGAGAGTTATCAAGTAAACTTTAAAAGTGTGGCAAATTTTAAAAAATTACGAGAGGCATTTGATTGGAGCATTTCTATCCAGAAATCTGTAATAATTAAGGTTGATATTGATCCAGAAAATGAAATTTGTGAAAAAAATGCCCTTATAGAAAAAATAATTGGCAGTTAAATTTATTATTTTCTATCTTTAAATAATTAGGATTCATGAAAGTATTACCTGGTAAAAAAACCTCAAATTGGACAGAATGCAAGTCTTATGAGGATATATTGTTTCATAAATCAGATGAGGGAATTGCAAGAATTGCAATAAATCGGCCTGAAAAAAGAAATGCATTTAGGCCACAAACTGTAGATGAACTCATTAACGCATTTAATATCGTAAGAAATGATGAAACTATTGGAGTAGTTCTCTTTACAGGTGCGGGGCCTGACAAGAAAGGTATTTATTCTTTTTGCTCTGGAGGTGATCAGAGTGTAAGAGGTGAAAATGGATATAAAAATGATGCAGGGAAGCAGAGATTAAATGTACTTGAACTTCAAAGATTAATAAGAAGTTTGCCTAAAGTGGTTATTGCCTTAGTTCCTGGTTTTGCAATTGGAGGAGGTCAAGTACTTCATTTAATTTGTGATCTTAGCATTGCCTCAGAAAATGCAATATTTGGTCAAACAGGTCCAAGAGTTGGTAGTTTTGATGCTGGATTTGGATCTAGTTATTTAGCAAGACTTGTTGGTCAAAGAAAAGCAAAAGAAATTTGGTTTTTGTGTAGAAAATATAATTCTAAAGAAGCTCTAGAGATGGGTCTGATAAATGCAATTACAAAGATTGAAGAATTAGAAGCTGAGGGTGTAATCTGGGCAAGAGAGATTTTACGTAATAGTCCAACTGCTATTCGTATTCTTAAAGCTTCATTCAATGCGGAGAATGATGGGATTGCGGGTATTCAAGAATTATCTGGATACACAACTCAATTATTTTATTCGACGGAAGAAGCGCAAGAAGGTAGAGATGCCTTTCTCGAAAAGCGTCCACCAGACTTTTCTGACTATAGGTGGACACCCTAGTTTATTTTCAAAAGACCTTTTTCAATAATTATCAATGAGAATTCTTCTTGCCGCTGCTGAATGTGCTCCAATGATCAAAGTTGGAGGTATGGGAGATGTGGTTGGATCATTACCTCCATCTTTGATAAAACTTGGTCACGATGTAAGAGTAATAATTCCAGGATATGGGAAATTGTGGAGTCTTCTAAAGGTATCTAATGAACCAGTCTTTAGAGCAAATACAATGGGCACTGATTTCTCTGTTTATGAAGCAAAACATCCCATTCATAATTATGTGATTTACCTAGTGGGTCATCCAACATTTGACTCTGACCAAATATACGGAGGTGAAAATGAGGACTGGCGTTTTACATTTTTTGCTAGTGCCACTGCAGAATTTGCATGGAATTGTTGGAAACCTCAAGTTCTCCATTGCCATGATTGGCACACTGGGATGATTCCTGTGTGGATGCATCAGGACCCCGAAATAAGCACTGTCTTCACAATTCATAATTTAAAATATCAAGGCCCTTGGAGATGGAAACTAGAAAAAATGACTTGGTGTCCTTGGTATATGCATGGAGACCACACAATGGCTGCGGCAATGCTATATGCAGATAGAGTAAATGCTGTTTCTCCAACATATGCAGATGAAATTAAAACCCATGAATACGGGGAAAGTCTTGAAGGATTACTTAATTACATTTCAGGTAAATTGAGGGGAATTCTTAATGGCATAGATCTTGACGAATGGAATCCAGCCAAAGATCCAGTTTTACCCGTAAAATTTAGTATTAAGAATTTAGAAAATAGGCTTGAAAATAAGAAGATTCTGCAGAGGGAAATGGGTCTCGAAGTTAATCCTAAAAAATATCTCTTAGGTATGGTTAGTAGGTTAGTTGATCAGAAAGGGGTTGACTTACTTCTACAAGTTTCAAGAAGACTTTTAGCCTATACAGATTCTCAAATAGCTGTTTTAGGAACTGGAGATAGATATTTAGAGTCTGGATTATGGCAATTGGCATTAGATTACCCAGGAAGATTTTCAGTATTTCTTACATATGATGATTCTTTATCAAGGCTTATATATGGCGGATCTGATGCTTTCTTAATGCCCAGCAGATTTGAACCTTGTGGTATTAGTCAACTCCTGGCTATGAGATATGGCTCTATTCCAATTGTGAGGCGAGTTGGAGGTTTAGTTGATACAGTCTTACCTCATGATCCAGAGAATAATAGTGGTACAGGTTTCTGCTTTGATCGCTTTGAACCTATAGATTTCTATACTTCTTTAGTAAGGTCCTGGGAAGCCTTTAGGCATAAAGATAGTTGGGAATTACTACAAAAAAGAGCTATGAGCCAAAAGTTTAGTTGGCAAAGATCAGCTCTTGAATACGAAATTATGTATAAGGATGTTTGCGGAATAAAGGAACCATCACCAGATGTTGCTGAAGTTGAGAAATTTTCTTATGGACAATCAGCTGATCCATCTTTAAAAAAAGTATGAATTAAATTAATTCTTAATGGATCTTTCTTTATTAGAGTTAAAAGATGTTTTGGGTGATATTAAAAATCATAGACAGGGGGGAATAGATTCTTTAACTTTTAACAATATAAGTATTGATAGCAGAACGTGTTTAAAAAATGATCTTTTTGTAGCTATCAAGGGTAAAAATTTTGATGGACATAGTTTTCTTCCAGAGGTTTTAAATAAAGGGGTTAAATCAGTAGTTATAAAAGAAGGTATGCAGAAATTACTTCCAGATAATTTTCCTTGTTGGGTTGTGAATGACACTTTAGAGGCATTTCAAAAATTAACCTTGCTAAAAAGAAAAAAATTAAGTATCCCTGTGGTTGCGATAACTGGTTCAGTCGGTAAAACAACTACAAAAGAAATGGTTGGTGAAGTTTTAAAGAAACTTGGAAAAATTAAATTATCCCATGCGAATTTCAATAATGAGATTGGGGTTGCTCTCACTATTCTTGCTACAGATAAAGAAGATAAAGTTTTGGTCCTTGAGATGGGAATGAGAGGTCTTGGACAGATCGAAAATTTATCTAAATATAGTGAACCCGATATTGCAGTAATTACTAACATTGGAACAGCCCATATTGGATTATTAGGCTCTAAAAAAAATATTACTTATGCAAAGTGTGAAATTAGTAAATTTTTAAAACCTGAAGGAGTTGTAATAATACCAGCAAATGATTTACTTCTTGAAGAAACTTTAAGAGAATACTGGAAAGGTAGAGTAATAAAAGTAGAACTTTTATATATAGAAAATCAAAAGGAGAGTTTTAAGAAAGATGATAATTTACGCGGATTTTATGATCCTTCGAGTAAAACAATTTTAATTGAAGAAAATACCTTTAAAATTTCATTTGAGGGATTTCATAATGCTTCAAATTTCTTATTTGCTTATGCAGTTGCTAAAGAGTTAGGCATTGATTTTAAAAGTTTTAATAAATTTGATTTTGTAAGTTTAGGTGGAAGAAATAAAGTTTTTAAATCATTAAAAACAACAATATATGATGAATCGTATAATGCTTCGCCAGAGTCGGTAAAAGCATGTATTAAAAACCTGATTGAAAAACCTAGAAATAAATTTTTCATATTTGGAAGTATGCAAGAATTGGGAGAAGAATCTGAAAAATATCACAAAGAAATATTCAACTTAATAAATAATTCAGACATAGAAAAGTGTTTATTTATTTGCGATAAAAAAAATGGAAAAATTTACACCAATTATCTAAAAGATAAAAAAAAATTTTTAGTTTTAAATAATATTAAAGATGTACCTAAAGAAATAAACAAATCTACAAAAAAAGGTGATTCTATCCTTATAAAAGGCAGCAGATATTGGCAACTTGAAAAAATTATTGAATTAATTAATTAGATCAGGATTTCTTTTTTTTCCAATTTTCTATATTAACTTGCCTAGTTCTTGAGATTGCTAATGAATTATCTTTTGAGTCTTTCGTGATCACTGAACCAGCTCCAGTCGTAACTGATTCCCCGAGATTAATTGGCGCTACAAAAACTGTATTCGCACCAATACTAGAATTTTTACCAATTTTTGTTTGATGTTTTTTCTGACCATCAAAATTTGCAGTAATAGTACCTGCTCCAATATTTGTAGAGCTTCCAATAATAGAATCGCCAATATAACTTAAATGATTTACTTTAGATTCTTCCTCTAATTGACTATTTTTGATTTCAACAAAATTACCTATTTTGCAAAAGGAAGATATTTTGGAATTAGGTCTTATATGACTATAAGGGCCAATTTTTATAGAATCTACTATCTCAGAATTATAAACAGTGGAGTTTGAAATTTCACAATTTAATCCCACATTAGAATTCTCAATAAAAGTATTAGGTCCGATAATGCATTGACTATTTATTTTGGTATTTCCTCGTATATGTGTATTAGCCTCTATAACAACGTCCTTACCAATTTCAGCTTCTTCACTAATCGAACAACTTGCTTTATTTATAAAAGTTACACCATTCAACATATGCTTTTCTTTAATTGAATTCTGAATACTTTCCTCGCACTCTGACAGTTGAATTCTGTTATTGATTCCTTGAAGCTCTCCATTATCCTCTACCTCTAGGCCTAAGGAATTTTTTAGCAAAGATACCGTATCTGTTAAATAAATCTCTTTTTGATTATTATTGCTTTGCAAGGTATTAATTTTTGCTGACAAGTTACTCCAGTTAAAACAGTAAACACCTGCATTTATTAGTGGATTTTTTCTTTCTAGATCATTGCAATCTTTTTCTTCAACAATTCTCTCTATAAAATCACCCTTCAAAAAAACTCTGCCATATCCATGAGGATTTGTTTTCTTTGTAGTAATTAAGGAAACATCAGCATTTTTTGAATCGTGTAAAAACAAAAGTCTTTTTAGGGTGATAGGCCTTATGAGTGGTACATCGCCGTTAAGTACCAAAAGTTTTCCTTCATGATTTTTTACTTTTCTACAAAGTACCTGAATAGCATGACCAGTTCCTGATTGCGGTTCTTGAATAACAAAATGGATTTTTTTATCGTTTGGGATTGACTTTTGTACTTCTTTTGATTTGTGTCCAGTAATTATGAAAATTTGATCAGGTTTTAATTCAACGCATGAATCAATTACTCTTTGTAGGAGACTTTTGCCAGAAATTTTATGTAAAACTTTTGGCAATGAGCTTTCCATCCTGGTCCCCTTGCCTGCCGCTAATATCGCAACACTTAACATATTTATTTGAAATCCTAATTTAAATCTAACTCTTTATGGATAACTTCGTCATTCCCCATTTCTCTCTCCATTTATTTGTTGATAATAGATTTGAGAACAATTGCTCATCTAATCTTCTCTTGATTATATTGTCTTTACTTGAGTTTAAATCTTGATCTCTATATGGAATACTAGCTTTAGTTAAGAGATGTTCCTCTTCCATTAGAGATAACTTTTCAAAATTGTAATTAGGTTTCAATTTATTCTTATCAAATTTTGATATTGCAACAGTTCCCTGACTCCAATAAGTTCTTTTTTTTAAACTTGGCTTAATAGTAAAAATTTCTAATCCAAGATTTCTTAAAGTT
This sequence comes from uncultured Prochlorococcus sp., assembly GCA_902621675.1. GTDB lineage: Bacteria > Cyanobacteriota > Cyanobacteriia > PCC-6307 > Cyanobiaceae > Prochlorococcus_A. The sequence goes on from CACNMX010000002.1 coordinate 6,819, forward strand.
TTTCTTACTGCCGCTGAAGAAGAATAAGTTATTAAATAACCCTGTGAATTAAGCTTTTCTGTGACTTTAGATAAAAATTCATTTGTCCATACTTGCGGGCATTTTTGGGGAGAAAAACCATCTAAATAAATCAGATCGAATTTAATAGATGAAGGGATAATGTTGATTTTCTCTCTGGCATCACCCCACAAAACACTGCACTTAAAAAATTGATCCTCAAAGTAATCTTTTCGATAAAGTGATTCAAATATTGTTCTGACTTTTGGAGCCCATAATTTTAAAAAAGATTCATTCCTAAGCGAATATTCCAGAGGGTTTTTATCAATTTCCAACGCATACAAATTTACATACGATTTTTGTTTAATTAATTCATCTAATAAAGAAGCGGAATTGTATCCTAAACCAAAACATATATCCAAAACATTAAGAGATTTTCCCTTAAATCTTTGCAAATTAGAAGAAGCAGTAAACTTTGACTTTGTTTCCTCCAATGCTCCCAATAAACTATGGAAGTTCTCTTGAAAAAACAAACTTCTTAAAGAGAAAGTACCATCTTGTGTTAAAACTTCTATTAATTCAGACAAAAACTTTTTAGGCTAGTAAGTTAGTTTGGCTAGCTCTTCCCAAAAAGTGGGATACGAGACGCTGGCTGCATCTGCCCTCATGATTTTTGAGGTGCCTTTGGCAAGAAGTGAAGCAATAGCAAGACTCATTGCTACTCGATGATCTGTCTCACTGTCTACTTCCGCAGAATGAAATTTTGATTTCCCATTAATAATTAACCCATCCTCTTTTTCTATTATTTCAGCACCGAATTTTTGTAACTGTCGTGCCATTACTTTTAATCGATCTGTCTCCTTAACTCTTAATTCTTGTGCATCCCTAATTTCAGAAACTCCATCACAAAAACAGGCAGCCACAGTAAGGATAGGAATTTCATCTATAAGTTTTGGGAGAATATCTCCTTCAATAGTAAATGATCTTAAATTATTTGAAGTCTTTACTTTAATAGATCCAATAGGTTCACCTGCAATAGTCGATTTATCTAAAATCTCATAATTGCACCCCATTGAATCCATTACATTTAAAATCCCTGTTCTAGTAGGATTTAGTCCGACATTCTGAATTAAAACCTCTGAATTTGGAACAATAGATGCAGCAATCATCCAAAAAGAAGCAGAGCTTATGTCTCCAGGAATCAATATTCTTTGGCCAATTAAGTTACCCCCTGACTTGATAACTACATTTCTTCCTAATTCTCCTCTGATACTGATTTCTGCTCCAAATGCTTTTAACATTCTTTCAGTATGATCTCTTGAAGATGCTGGTTCAATAACAGAAGTGGTTCCAGAAGCTTTGAGGCCTGCTAATAAGATTGCAGATTTTACTTGAGCACTCGCTACAGGGGTTCCTATAACACAGCCTTTTAATTGATTCCCATCAATTGAGATTGGAGCTTTGTTTCCTTTTTCTCTACCAAAAATTTTGCCACCCATCAACGATAACGGTTTACCTACTCTCCCCATTGGCCTTTCATTAAGAGAAATGTCACCCGTTAAGATGAAATTCTTGCCTTCTTGACCGGCAAGTAGCCCCATTAATAATCTCATGGTGGTTCCCGAATTCCCACAATTTAGAATTTCTTTGGGCTCTTTAAATCCATCAAGACCCAATCCTGAAATCGTAAAAGGCTCATTTTTTTTTATTTCTGGTATTTCTACACCTAACTTTCTAAGACAATCAGCAGTTGAAAGTGGATCTTCAGAATGTAAGAACCCTTCAATAGTCGTCTCACCCTTCGCAATACTTCCTATTATTAGAGCTCTATGAGAAATAGATTTATCTCCAGGTACTTTTACTTTTCCTTTTAAATTAACTCCACCTTTTATTGTGCGGATATTATTCATTTTCAAATTAAATACTTGATAGGATTTCTGTAAAAACAAATTATTTATATTTTATCAATAAGTTTGTTTTAAAAAAAAAATAATCAAATTAAGTAACTGTTTTCTATAATATAAACAGAAAAGGAATTGATTATTAATCTTACTTATTATCACGTTGCAAAGGATGTCCCTGAAAATAATCCAGAAATTGCAGTTGTCATTGATGTTTTAAGAGCTACAACCACAATTTCTTGGGCTTTAAAAAATGGAGCTGATTCAATACAAGTTTTTGCAGATTTAGAATTATTAAAAGAATCTGCAATTAAGTGGCAAGCTGAAAAAAGACTAATGCTTGGAGAGAGAGGCGGGAAGAAAATTGAGGGCTTTGATTTAGGAAATTCTCCTTTATCAGTTACAAAAAAAGTTGTTAAGGGAAAAAGACTATTTATGAGTACTACTAATGGGACTAAATCATTGCAAAAAGTTCAAAATGCCAAGCATTTATTTGCTATGGGTCTCCCAAATAGGAAAGCAGTTGCCGAAAAAATCATTTCATTAAAAAGCCAAAATGTTTTAATACTTGGTAGTGGTTGGGAAGGCTCTTATTCACTTGAGGATTCTTTAGCTGCTGGCGCTTTGGCCTCATACCTAAAACAGAACTGTGATTTCGAAGTTAATATTCTAAATGACGAATTAGAGGCTGCTTCGGCTCTTTGGGATGTATGGAAAAATGATATTTTGAAATGTTTAAAAACAGCAACCCATGGCAAAAGATTGACAAGTCTTGGAGATTATGAGGATGATTTTAAATGTTGCTCTGAACTTGATTGCTTAGATATTGTTCCAGCTCAAGTTGAAAGAGGTGTGATTCGTGCCTCATGATTTACGAATTGGTTCATTAGGAGTAAAGTCTTGACTGATTTTTTGGTAGCTGCATTGCAAATTACAAGTACTTCAAATGTTGAAGCAAATTTTACCGAAGCAGAAGAACAAATTGAATTAGCTGCTAGAAGAGGTGCCGAGTTAATAGGATTGCCTGAGAATTTTGCTTTTTTAGGAGGAGATGATGAAAAACTTAGATTAGCTTCTGAATTATCAGAAAAGTGTGCAAATTTTCTAAAAACAATGTCTCAAAGATATCAAGTATTTCTTTTGGGAGGAGGGTATCCTGTCCCTGCGGGTGATGACAGTCATACTTTTAATAGGTCAGCCTTATTTGGGAAAGATGGACAGATTTTGGCAAAATACGACAAGATTCACTTGTTTGATGTTGATTTGCCAGATGGAAATTTATACAAGGAATCGTCCACTATTTTATCTGGGTCAGAGTATCCACCTGTTGTAGATGTCCCAGGTTTATGCAAAATAGGATTATCCATTTGTTACGATGTTAGATTTCCTGAACTTTATAGATATTTGTCTTCGAATGGAGCAGAGCTAATTATGATTCCAGCAGCTTTTACGGCATTCACCGGAAAGGATCATTGGCAAATTCTATTACAAGCAAGAGCAATTGAGAACACAGCATATGTAGTCGCTCCAGCTCAAACTGGAATTCATTATGGGAGAAGGCAAAGTCATGGCCATGCAATGGTAATAGACCCTTGGGGGACTGTTTTATCTGATGCGGGGAAAACTCAGGGAGCTGCAATAGCACCTGCTGATAAAGAAAGAGTAAAGAAAATTAGGGAGCAGATGCCAAGCCTTAAACATAGAAAAAATAAATTGTTTTCAAACTAATGATAAAGTTTTCAAATAATAAACTTTTTCGTTATTTATCTGTTTTTTTATTTTTAAATTCTTCAATACTCCCAGTTAAGTCTTCAAGCGCTCTAGCAGCATGGGCCATAAACACTAATGGGGTTTTAGAATTAAGAACCAAATCAAATTCAAACTTAAAAGCATATTTTCAGAAGGCTAACCAAATATATGGAGATAGATTCTGGATAGATTTTCCAGGAGAATTAAAAAATCCAAGAATAATAAATGGTAATGGTCCAATAAAAGAAATTAGATTAGGTAAACCAGATAAAGGTAAAACAAGATTTGTAATTGAATTTAAAGAAGACACTTATTTGAAACCTTTGACTTGGCAAATGGTTGGCTTAGATCAAAATAGATGGAGAATTAAACTATTTAACCCAAAATATTCATTTAAAAAGATTGGTGAAGGTTTAGTTGAAAAGAAAAGAGGAAATATAAAAACAAATCAAAATTTAATTCATAAGAAGAATAACAATTATGGTTACTTGAAACTACCAGAGGTAAAACGAAACAAGTTTGAGGTCGTAATCGATCCAGGGCATGGAGGACCTGATCCAGGAGCAATTGGTATTGGTGGTATTAGAGAAACAGATGTTGTTCTAGATATTTCAAAAATAATCAAGAATTTACTTTCTGAGAAAGGTGTCAAAGTAAGGTTGACTAGAACAAATGACGTTGATTTGGATTTACCTCCAAGAGTATCTATTGCTAATAATACTGATGCAGATATCTTTGTAAGTATTCATGCAAATGCCTCAAGAGGTAAAAGAAGGGACATAAATGGATTGGAAACCTTTTATTACAGAGGGTGGAAAGGAAGATTACTCGCAAAAAAAATTCAAAAACAAATTTTAAGAGTTTCCCCTGGGAGTCCTGATCGAGGAGTTAAACAAGGTCGATTCTATGTAATTAAAAATACTAGGATGCCTGCAGTCCTTGTAGAAATTGGATTTTTAACGGGAAGATTAGACGCAAGGAGATTAGAAAAAATAACCCATCGAAAAAGATTGGCCTATGCAATTGCAAAAGGCATCCTCGAATATCTAGATAAAGTAGGGTGAAAATTAAAATAGGTATATTTGACAGCGGAATAGGTGGTTTTACTATTCTTAATTCTTTACTAAAAACACGTAAAGATGTAGAAGTTTTTTATTTGGCGGATACTAAAAGAATACCTTATGGAAACAAAAATTCTAAAGAGATAAGATTATTTGCAAAGGAGATTTGTAATTTTTTTGTTGATAAGAATTTGGATTCACTTTTAGTTGCTTGTAACACTACAAATGCTTGTGCGCTTGATATCCTACAAGATAATTTAAAGGTCCCTTGTTTTGACCTTATAAACTCAGTATCGGAAATAGTTGATAAACAAATAATTGGTGTCCTAGCAACACAAACAACTGTTCGATCATCGTATTACAAGAAAGCTATAAATGCTAAAAAAGAGAATAAGATAATTTTTCAGCAAGAATGTCCAGAATTTGTATTAGAAATTGAAAAAGAAAAATTAAATCCTGATAAGTTAAATAGTCTTTCAGAGTTATACTTAAGACCACTAATAAACAAAAATATTGAAGAATTAATACTTGGATGTAGTCACTATCCTTTAATTTATGACTTTTTGAGAAAAAAATTAAATTCAAATATAAACATTATTGATCCATCGGTAGCATTAATAAAAAAATTTAATGAATCTTTTTCTATTCCAAAAACTTACGGCTATGAGAGTATTTCTTTCGAAAATGTAAAATTTTTTGTTACTTCAGAAAGAGATGAATTTTCCAATAAAGTAAAATTTTGGCTTGGAATTAATAAAGAAATTAGGTTGGTTAACCTCCGAAGTAATGTTTGATTCCTTAAGATAGAGAAGAGGTCAATCATGAATACAGTAACAGAGCTACTACAACCAGTTGAAAATGATCTTGATGATCTTATTCTAGAACTGAAAAATCTAATAGGAGCTGGTCACCCAATTCTTCAAGCCGCAGCAGAACACCTTTTTAGTGCCGGTGGGAAAAGGTTGAGACCTGGCATAGTTTTATTGATTTCAAAAGCTATATCTCCTGAATTTTGCTTGACAAGCAAGCATAAAAGGCTTGCTGAAATAACTGAAATGATTCATACAGCCTCATTAGTCCATGATGATGTTGTTGATGAGGCGTCTACAAGAAGAGGAGTAGATACAGTTCATAGTAGATTTAATACCAGAGTAGCTGTTTTGGCGGGTGATTTTTTATTCGCTCAAGCAAGTTGGCACTTAGCAAATCTTGACAATGTAAATGTAGTTAAATTACTTAGTAGAGTAATAATGGATTTAGCAGAGGGTGAAATCAAACAAAATTTAAATAGATTTGATTCAGCTCAATCTTTTTCCAAATACATAAACAAAAGTTATTGTAAAACAGCATCATTAATAGCTAATAGTTGCAAAGCAGCTGGGGTTTTGAGTGGGATTAATGACGAAAACTTAACTTCGTTGTACGATTTTGGCAAAAATATTGGTTTAGCATTCCAAGTTGTAGATGATATTCTTGACTTTACTGGAAATGATAAACAACTTGGAAAACCTGCTGTAAGTGATCTTGCTAGTGGTTATCTTACAGCCCCAGTTTTATACGCCTTAGAAGAAAATAAACAATTGTCAGTTCTTATAAATAGAGAACTTGCTGAAAAAGATGACTTAGATAATGCTCTCAATATCATCATGAACTCTAAAGCTATTGAAAGTTCTAGAAAACTAGCTGAAGATTTTGCAATACTTTCTAAAGAAGCTATAGTCTGGCTTCCTGATTCAGAATATAAAAGAGCTTTAATGGCTCTTCCAGAATTTGTTCTAAGCCGTATTTATTAGGTCTATTAGAATTAAATCTTTGAGCTAAATTAATATTAAAATTTTTGAAAACCTTATTTTTTTCGATTAAATTTATTAAGCATAGATTTGTTTAATGTCATTAGATAGAAAAAATTCAATCAATAACATACTTGAAGAAAAGAGAATTTTCCCTCCATCAAAAAAATTTGTAGAAAACTCAATTATCAGTTCTCAAGCAGAATTACTAAGTCTCAAAAAACAAGCATCAGATAATCCTATTCAATTTTGGGAATCCTTCGCAAAATCTGAATTAGATTGGTTTGAGCCATTTCAAACTGTATTAGATAACCAAAATGCGCCATTTTTTAAATGGTTCAAAGAAGGGAAACTCAATATTACATACAACTGCCTAGATAGACACATTAAGAGAGGGCTTGGAGGAAAGACCGCGCTTATATGGGAAGGAGAACCAGGAGATAGCAAAAAATATACTTACGAAGAACTTCTAAAAGAAGTATGTAAAGCAGCTAATGCATTAAAAGCAATTGGTGTAAAAAAAGGAGATTTGGTATGTATCTATATGCCCATGATTCCTGAAGCGATGTTTGCGATGTTAGCTTGTGCGAGAATTGGCGCACCTCATTCAGTTGTCTTCGGAGGATTTTCTTCAGAAGCTTTAAAAGATAGGTTAATTGATGGAAACGCCAGATTTGTTATTACTGCTGATGGTGGTTTTAGAAAAGATAAGGTGATTGAACTTAAGCAAGCAGTTGATGCGGCAATTTTAAGTGGGGCAGATAAAGTTGTTGAAAAAGTAGTTGTTGTTCAACGAACAAAAAAAAATATTTCGATGGTTGATGATAGAGATTTATGGTGGCACGAATTATTAAAAGATCAAGAAGATCAGTGTGAACCAGAAATAATGAATAGCGAAGATAGACTTTTTATTCTTTATACTTCAGGCTCAACTGGAAAGCCCAAAGGCGTAGTTCACACTACAGGTGGTTACAATCTTTGGTCTCATTTGACATTTAAGTGGATTTTCGATTTGAAAGATGATGACATTTACTGGTGTACTGCTGATGTTGGTTGGATTACAGGCCATAGTTACATAGTTTATGGGCCTTTATCTAATGGTGCTACAACCTTAATGTATGAAGGAGTGCCAAGACCCTCAAATTTAGGGGCTTTCTGGGAAATTGTTCAAAAATATAAGGTTTCTATTTTTTATACTGCACCAACTGCAATAAGAGCATTTATGAAGTCTGGTCGTGAAATCCCTGATAGATATAATCTTACGAGTCTCAGGCTTTTGGGTACAGTTGGAGAACCAATTAATCCTGAGGCTTGGATGTGGTACAAGGATGTTATTGGTAAAAATAAATGCCCTATTGTTGATACTTGGTGGCAAACTGAGACTGGTGGTGTGATGATAAGTCCCTTGCCTGGAGTCGTTGCTACAAAGCCAGGTTCAGCCACTTTCCCTCTGCCAGGAATCGAAGTTGAAGTTGTCGATAAGAATGGAGATAAGGTTAAGGAGAACGAGGGTGGCTATTTAATTATTAAGAAACCTTGGCCAGGAATGATGAGAACAATTCACGGAAACTCAGAGAGATATTTGGAGAGTTATTGGGAATATATTACCTTTAAAGGAGAAAAAAATGTTTATTTTGCTGGAGATGGAGCACGCATTGATGAAGATGGATATATATGGATTATGGGAAGAGTTGATGATGTAATAAGTGTTTCAGGACATCGGTTAGGAACAATGGAAATAGAATCTGCTTTGGTAAGTCATAAATCAGTTGCAGAGTCTGCAGTCGTTGGCAAAAAAGATGATTTAAAAGGTGAAGTTATAGTCGCTTTTGTATCTCTAGAGAAAGATGTGAAAAGTTCTTCAGAATTAGTAGAGAATTTAAAGAATCATGTTGTTAATGAAATTGGAATTATCGCAAAGCCTGAAAAAATTATAATTTCTGACTCTCTTCCGAAAACACGTAGTGGAAAAATTATGAGGCGAATTTTAAGATCTTTGGCTGCTGGAGAAAAAATTAGTGGTGATATTAGCACTCTTGAAGATAGTTCTGTTTTGGAAAAGCTGAAAGAATTATCCTAAATAGATTCATCAATTAAATTGGAAATTTTTTTTATAGTATTTCTTTTGAATTCATCATCAGCCCAGTCTCCCAAAAAATTTTCTCTTAGTCCTGCGCTTGCAATTATAGTGTGAGTACCTTTTAGCATTACCCCCTTAGAATTATCTTCTTTTCTTGCTTTCAGACAAGAAAATAATTTATCTGTTTGATCTAATTCGTCTTGGTTGAATTTTATTAAGAAGTTATTTTTTTGATTATATGTTTTTTCAATTAATCGCAAAGTTCTTTCAGGGCTAGGACTGAATTCACTGTTGAATTCTAATTTTTGAGAAATTTGTTTCAATAATGGAATTGATTTGTTAGCACTAAAATTATTAAAACTAATAGATATGAATTTTTCGCAATTTCTTCCTCCATCAGGAGAAATTAGATGAAGTTTGCATCCCAGGCTATGACCAATTCTTATTGAAGGAATTGGTCCCCCTATTCTCTTGGATAAAGATATTCGGCAATTCTTAAAATCTTTCCATGCTTTGATAGCAAGTTGTTGGTGATCAAATTGTGGTGTGTATTTATATGCATGTACTGCATAATTTTTATTAATTAAACTCTCTATGAATCTTCTATAAGTTAAATCTGGCTTAGAAGCTAAATAACTTCCACCAATAAATTCAACAATTTTTTTTGGATTTGAAGGCCAATAACAGAAATTGTTATATTGAAATTTTGTAAAAGTCATCTTTCATAAGCTAAAAATGTTTCAAAAAATATTTTCTAGACTGTTTTTTAATTTATATTAATTTAAAAGAAATATTTATTAAATGCGTCAAGATAAATGAAAGTATTTTGAGTTAATTGGAACTATTTAACAAAAAAGAATTAAATCAACTGGATTTTCTTCATGATCAAATTAAGACCAATCCCTCTGAAGAGAGAGTAACGAATAATAATAAAAAAATTGAAAAAATTTTAATTCTTGATACTGAAACAACAGGTTTAGACGAAAATAAAGATGAAGTGATAGAAATAGGTTGCATCTTATTTGATGTATCTTTTAAATGTGTACTTTCACAAGTTTCTTTTTTATTTCCAGTTAATAATAATGAAGCCGAACATGTAAATGGTATATCAGCAGAAGTAACTAATATCTCTCAACCATGGGAAGATGGATTGAATTTCTTTCTAAAACTAGTTGATTCTTCAGATTTCATCGTTGCTCATAATGTGGAGTTTGATAAGAAATGGTTTGGGAAAGGAAGATTGCCTAAGCTTAATAAGAAATGGATATGTAGTTTAGAGGATATTAATTGGTCTTTTCAAAAATCACTAAAAACAAGACCTTCAGTAACTGATCTAGCCTTATCTTTTTCAATACCAGTTTGGAATTTACATAGAGCTTTATCTGATTGCTTTTATATATCTGAGGTCTTCAAAAAATGCGACAACTTAGAGGAACTTTTACTTAAAGCTACTGAACCGAGGTTTTTATACAAGGCTTTGGTTAGTTATGAAGATAGGTCTTTAGCTAAAAATGCTGGGTTCAGATGGAATAGTCCTGTGCAAGGAGCTTGGTCAAGAAAATTAACTACTGATGAGGCAAAAAATCTTGATTTTAGAGTTGAGATTTTGAATTAATATTTATTTAATTTTTGACTAAGAAAATATTTAGTGCATCTTACAAGGCATCCATTTATTACCCATTTTATGTGCTCCAATACATCCGTATTTTGAAGCAGCCTTTTCAGCTTCTTGTTTAGTGTTAAATAGATCTGACATCATATTTTCCTTTTTTGAATTTGAAATTTGTTTGGAATGATTATGAGAATTAGGTGAATACTCCCATATCCCCATAGTAGTAACACCGGCAGAGATAATTCCCATCCCGACTACTGATAAATTGACTATTCCCATTGCGACTGCACCAAAAGAAAATACACCCATTGGGACGACCCCTATACTTATTACTCCCATTGGCACTATTCCTATTGAAACTATACCAAGGGGTGCTATTCCAAAAGCAATTTTTTTTGGTTTTGTACCGCAATGTTGATTCTCTTTACTTTTATTAATTCCCAATAGTTTTTCTAAATGTTAAATTAAAATTGTCTCACAAAATAACCAATCAAAGATTAATTTCTAGTTGAATTAAAAATTTTGAATTATTTTTTAGAACTTTGAATAACTTAAAAAACCTAAGAGGAACAGTAGATCTATTTCCTGATCAATTAATAAAGTGGCAAAACGTTGAAAAAATTTTATTAGAGCAGCTTTCTAGGGCATCCATCAAAGAAATAAGAACACCAATATTGGAAATGACCGAACTGTTTATAAGAGGAATTGGTGAAGGAACAGATGTTGTCAGTAAGGAAATGTATACATTTCTTGATAGGGGAGAGAGGTCCTGCACTCTTAGACCTGAAGGAACAGCCTCAGTCGCACGAGCGTTAATACAAAACGGAATATCTTCTAATCCTCTTCAAAAACTTTGGTACATGGGTCCTATGTTTCGATACGAAAGACCTCAAGCAGGCAGGCAAAGACAGTTTCATCAATTAGGTGTTGAGTTTATAGGACATGATTCAGTTAGAAGTGATGTTGAAATTATTGCTTTAGCTTGGGATATATTAGGCAAATTAGGAATAAAAGAACTCAATCTTGAAATAAATACGTTAGGTGATACTAATGACAGATCAAATTTTCAAAAATCTTTTTTAAAATGGTTAGAAAAAAATAAAGATTCTCTAGATTTAGATTCTCAGAATAGAATTTCTAAAAACCCTTTGAGGATTTTGGACTCAAAGAATATTCAAACTAAAAAAGTTCTTGAAAATGCACCAAGATTATTTAATTTTTTATCTGAAAAAAGTCATAACAGATATTTAGACTTAAAAAGACAATTAGAGGTTTTAAAAATACCTTATGTAGAAAATTTTAATCTTGTAAGAGGTTTAGATTACTACACTCATACAGCTTTTGAAATTACTAGTGGGGCTTTGGGCTCCCAAGCTACAGTTTGCGGAGGAGGGAGATACGACGATTTAATAAAACAAATGGGAGGGCCAAATACTCCTGCAATTGGTTTTGCTATTGGTTTAGAAAGATTAATTTTACTCGCAGGGAAAGAGCTTGAAATTCCAAGAAATACTGATATCTATATCATAAATCAAGGCTTAGTTGCTGAATCATTAGCAATGGATTTATCTAGAAAATTAAGAAACTATGATTTGTTGGTTGAGTTAGATTTAAGCGGAGCCTCATTCTCTAAGCAATTTAAAAAGGCAAATAAACTTAAATCTAAAAGTATTATTGTTATTGGTGATGATGAGGCAGTTAATGGGGAATTTATTATAAGGCTCTTTGATCAATCAGGTAATGGGAATGAAGAGGAGGTTATATCTTTTGAGAATGATATTAAATTAGAAAATTGGATAAATAATAACTTACTTGTAAAGTGATGTTCTTGAAGATAGTGATAATTTTTCTTTTTATAATTATTTTTTTTAATTTAAGGAAATTTCTTAAACTAAATAGAAAACAAAAAGTTTTTAATTCTAAAAAAATAACAACTTTCAATAAAAAGAATCTTAATAATTGGATGAATTTAACTAAAAAAGAAAGATATAACTTAACAAAACAAGATTCTCTTAACTACATGGATAAAAGAAAACTTTTATTAGACGAAATTAGAAATGAATATAAGAAAATATCTAGAAAAAATTCTGAGGGGAATATTAAGAAAAAATAATTATGGAAAATTACTGGACTTCTAGTAAACCTATAAATGGATTAAGACATTTTGTTTTAGTAAATGAGACTAAAGAAAATGGAAATATTAGTTTTTTAATGGTTTCTGTCCTTGATTCTGAAATTAACTTAAAAACTTCTTATGCAGAATTAATAAATAGTGGAAATTGGCAGAAGGGATGGATTAATCTTTCAAAGCATCTATCAATTACAGAAGAATACGTTAACTATAAATCCATCAATAAAGGAAAGGGTATCGATGAGATATTCATTAATGAAGATTCTTTATTTAATATTTCTTAATTTGATATAAATCTTTCAAATCTCTTTTCTTTGTAAATACTAGGTTTTTTGTGACTTAATAATTATTTAAAAGTTTTACCCCTTTCAAAAAAATAAAATTAACGTTATCAAGGATTAATTATATTTTCTTAATTCAATGTTAGGGGATATGTGGAGCTCATCTGAGTTGACCTCTGAAAAACTTGGAATAACTGAAATTAAACTCTCTTTTTTACGTGAAAATGGAATACTCAAGCCTGGGATTCATTGGAAAAGCTCTCCACTCGGTCAGAAAAAACCTTGGAAACCCAAAGCGCTTTACAATGTAAAAATGTGCAGAGAAATAATTAATAAATTTTATTCTGAAGAAAACTATAATATCGCAGCCTAAAAAATGATAATATCCTGATTAATTTGGGAAGATATATAAAATATTCATTCGATTAGACTCTCGTCCTTACACTCAATAAGAGTGTTTTGCAAAGTTGGATATAAGTTAATCATATTTATATATTGTTTCGATTTTCTGTAAGATTTTGCAGCCTTTTTGTAATGAACTTCAGATTTCATTTCTAGTGAAAATTTTCTAGAAGACTCTTGAGAAGTAGTCATAATATTAGATGTCTTATCTCATATTTAATAATTGTTTGAAAATGAGGCAATAACCACCATGGTGTAATGAAACAAAACATCGTTTAATGTCAGCAAAATGAAATTTATTTGACTTATTTGAATTTGAAATATTGGTTTATTTGATAGAACTTATATCTCTGAGAATAATTTTTCTTCATTAAATCTACCTTCTTTACTCTTTTCTTGCCCTACGAATAATTTTTGTTTAGTACTAGTTAGGATTAATAACCTTTACAATTTTGTTATGAATTCAACTGTTTGGTGAAATATAAAGTATTCTCAAAACGTTTAAGCTAATCAATTCCTAAATGCAAACCTATGGAAATCCAGATACTACCTATGGATGGTGGGCTGGTAATTCAGGTGTAGCAAATCGCTCAGGAAAATTCATTGCTGCTCATGTAGCTCATGCAGGATTAATTGTTTTCTGGGCGGGTGCATTCACCCTTTTTGAACTTTCACGATTTGACCCAAGTGTCCCAATGGGTCATCAACCTCTAATCGTTCTTCCTCACTTAGCAACTCTTGGAATAGGGTTTGATGCTAATGGTGTTGCGATGGGAGATACTAAACCTGTTCTAGCGATAGCAATAGTTCACTTAGTTTCTTCTATGGTTTTAGCAGCCGGAGGACTTTTACACTCTTTACTTCTTCCTGGAAATCTAGAAGATTCTGAGGTAGCAAGAGCTAGAAAATTCAATATTGAATGGGATAATCCAGACAAATTGACATTTATTCTTGGTCACCATCTAATTATTCTTGGTTTCGCAGTTATTGCTTTTGTCGAATGGGCAAGAGTACATGGAATTTATGATCCAGCTATTGGTTCTGTAAGACAGGTTGAGTATGAATTAAATTTGGCCAAAATTTGGAATCACCAAACAGACTTTTTGACTATTGATAGCCTTGAAGAAGTAATGGGAGGTCATGCTTTCCTTGCTTTCGTTGAGATCACTGGTGGTGCTTGGCATATTGCTACTAAGCAAGTTGGTGAATATACCAAATTCAAAGGTAAAGGACTTCTCTCTGCAGAAGCTGTTCTCTCATGGTCACTAGCAGGAATAGGCTGGATGGCTATTATTGCAGCTTTCTGGAGCGCAGCTAACACAACAGTTTATCCAACTGAATTCTTTGGTGAACCACTTGAATTGAAGTTTAGTATTTCTCCTTATTGGGTAGATACTGTTGATCTTCCTGATGGTGAGTACACTTCAAGGGCATGGTTAGCTAATGTTCATTACTATTTTGGATTCTTCTTTATTCAAGGTCATCTTTGGCACGCTTTAAGAGCACTAGGCTTTGATTTCAAGAGAGTTACAAATGCTATCAGTAATATTGATAGTGCAACAGTTACTCTTAAAGATTAATTTTCAAATTTTCTTACTAATATCAAAAGGCTCCTCTTATCGGAGCCTTTTTTATTTGAAAAATTTTGTTTATTAATTTAGATTTAGAATTATATGTTTTTGAAATCATTGAATATTTTTTCGATACAGAATAAAGATATTTTTTCAAATTCTCTATTGATAAGTTTTTTTGGATTGTTAATTATATTTTTTTTGTTGATTTTTGGAAGGAAATTTAAACTAGCTGTTCAACTCGAGAGATTTGGATTGCCGATAGCCGTCATATCAGGAATTTTAGGTATATCTATAGGCCCATTTGGTGCGATACACTTTTTACCAAAAGAAACAATAAATGTTTGGAGTAATTTTCCTACTCCTCTTTTATCATTAGTCTTCGCGACTTTAATGATGGGAAGACCTATACCGAATATAAATGGTTTAGTTAAACCGATTTTTAATCAATTTCTATTAGCTCTTTCACTAGGTTTCGGACAATTTTTTGTCGGCGGTCTTGTTGTTAAATATTTTCTGCCTCCATCAATGGACGCAAATCCTCTAATGGGTTGTTTAATAGAGGTAGGTTTTGAGGGCGGTCATGGAGCCGCATCAATAATCGGTGAAAGTTTTAATAAACTAGGTTTCCCAAATGGTTTAGATCTTGGGTTGGCTATGGCAACAATGGGTCTTTTATCCTCTTCAATATTGGGTAGCATATTTATCTTCATTGGTAGAACTTTAGGCCTTTCAGATACTGAGGAAATTCTTGAACAAAAAGATACTTTAAATGGAAAAAATAAGATTAGAATTTTTGCAGATTTTAGAATTTTTATAATTAATCTTGGATTCTCTGGTTTGGCAATTTCTTTTGGTGTTTTGCTTCTTAAATTTTTAAGGTATATTTCAAGTTCTTTTGGTGATTTTTCGAAGGAAATTATTTTTTCACTACCAGTATTTCCTTTTATCCTTATAGGTTCGCTCCTTATAAGATATATTTTAGAAAAAACCAAAAATACAGAATTTATTTCAAATATTCTGCAAAGGGAGATTGGTATTTTATCAACAGACTTATTGATTTTTACAGCTATGGCGAGTTTAGATATTGCAGTTGTTTTTGATAATTGGATACTTATTTTAGTATTTACTATTTTCGGTTTATTTTGGAATTTAATCTGCATTGCTTATTTCGCATACTTTATTTTCGATGATTATTGGTTTGAAAAAAGTTTGATAGAGTTTGGTAATTCTACTGGTGTAGTAGCTTCTGGGTTACTTCTTTTAAGGCTTGCAGATCCTAAAAATATTTCTAAGACTTTACCAATTTTCACGTCAAAACAGCTATTTGCTCAATTAATTCTTTCTGGGGGACTATTCACAGTTCTTGCACCATTAATGATTTCTAAAATTGGGTTAGATTATTGGACAGAAATTTGTGCTTTAATTACATTAGCAATCCTTTCTATCGCATTGATTTTTAACAAAGTAGAGATGAAAAAGTTTCAATAAGAACTCTAGAATGGTAAATAGCCTAAATTTTTTATTTTTATGTCATTTTCACCCTACGATATTCCACCTCAAGAAAATAAAGGTAAGTGGTTTAGGAGTCATTTACTTGGAAGGGAAATAGAACTTGGTGAATTGTATAGTCTTGGATCAAATGATTTAGATTTGCTTATGGCGGAGACCGCAGAAATCAGAAGCGATCTTGATTTTAAGGAAAAAAATATAGGCAAATTTAGGACTGCAGGATACTTTTTGGAGTTAGCAAGAATAATTGAGAAAAGGAAGTTGTTAGAAAGTTAATTAGATGGAAAATAATTCTTTCTAGAATTTGGTTCCCATAATTCATATTTATACATTAACGACTTAAATTCTCTATTTTTCTCAAACGAATCTAACCAGTTTTTTATTGATGATTCAAAATAATTTGTTCTTTTTTGACTTTCACAAGCGATTCTAAATTGTCTTACAAAAGGCCAAATAGACCAATCAGCGATTGTTGGGCTATCTCCAAAAAAGTATTTTTTTTCGGAAAGAAGTTCGTTCCATCTCTTTATGAATTTAATCGCATTTGTGAAATGAAATTCTTGATCACTATCTCTATATCTTGTGGCATATTTAAATCTATCTAAATGATATTTGAATACGTTATCGTTTTCATTAATTATTTCAAAAATATTTTCCTTCTTGTTCTCAGGTAAATAAATTAATTTGATGTTTTCCTTTTTCGACTCTGAGAGAGCCCATAGGATGATTTCAAGACTTTCTTCAATAACTTCATTATTTTTTTTTATAAGAATTGGCACCGTTTTCGTCTTTGAATTATTTAAAAAATCTAGAGGTTTATTTTTTAAATCAATTTCTCTTATCTCTACTTTTATTTCGCAAATTAACAGGGCCCATCTTGCACGAATTGCATATGGACATCTTCGAAATGAATATAAAATATCGTTTTTCATATTGTAAAAACTTTTAATTTCGCTAATTCTTTTAGTATTATCTAAGTAGGAACAGTATTAATTTTACAACGCAAATGTCGGGATATGTTTACCTTATTAGAATAGGAGACCTTTATAGGATTGGGAAAACGGATAATCTTGAAAAGAAAATTAAAAAATTAAAGCCAGATGAATTATTAACATCAATTATGACTAAGGAGCCAGAAACTCTTGAAGCAAGATTACTAAGAAAATATAAGTCGCAAAGAATTCCTGAAACTGGTTATTTAAAGTTTTCTAAAAGACAAATTAGAGAATGTAAAAAGCAATTTGAATTAAAGGGTAGCTTACCTCACACTTTAGATGCTGAAGTTTCTATAACTCTTTTTGCATCTTTTTTATTGTTTTCATTAGGTTCTTTTATTTTTAATTATTTAAATTTTGGATTTGTAAGATCTATATCTTATTCGTTCGGATTGGCATCTCTACCAATGGTTATATTATTTATTACAGGTAGTTTTGGCGGATACTTTTCTGAAGATTTATCTCTTTTTTCATTGTTAACTAATCGAATAAAAGGTTTATTTATTGCAATTGCAATGCTTTCAATGGCTTACTTAATTTTTAATTTAGGTTAAATTTCATAGTTACAATTTAAGGCGATTTCAAATGGAACTGATTGGGTAGGTAACTTAAGAATAGTTGAGCATATTTCAGCAATATCTTCAGGTTGTGTCATGCTTGATTTGTCTAAAGAAGAGATATTTTGGGCCATTTTTGTATTAACCCAGCTTGGGCAAATTGCAGTAATTCTTATATTTTTATCCCAACCTTTATTTTTCATAGTTTGGCATAATCCCATCAAAGCAAACTTTGAAGAAGAATAAGCGGCTAAATCACCTTTGGATCTTTTTCCACTCATTGAAACTAAAACAATAATTCTTCCTCTCCCAGAGGTACATAAATGATCCCAAGAAAGCCTACATAAATGCCAAATTGCCAAAAAATTTATATTTAATGTATTAAAAATATCTTCTTCATCACCATCTTTGTATAAGAAAGGAACTTTCGATAATACTCCAGAACAATTTATTACTGAATCAAATCCTCCAAATTTATCTATGGTATTCTTTATCCAATTTTCGGCTGTAATTTTTTTTAAAGCATCATAGTGGTTGATTATAATTTTCCCTTCTGGCCATTTTTTTGGATCAATAACACTTCCCTTTAGTGATTCTAAATCTCTTATGCCAACACTAATTCTATTACCTTCTTTTAATTCTTTATGTGCAATATTAAGTCCAATACCTCTACTGGCTCCACTAATTAATATGGTTCTCATTCTTTAACTATATGTTTGGAAATATTATCCTAAGTAACATTTTAAACTCTCTTCCATGCATAATCATAAGACCTTTCTTTACACTCCATGGAGCCTTTATAAACATTACGCACATAGCATATACAATCTCTTTTAAAGAAAGAGTATCAGTTAGAAACCCATACCATTGATTTTTAGGTAGTTGGAAAAAACTGCCAAAAAATTCTCTCAATAGTTTCTCATCAAACCTCATGAGTTTTTCTAATCCAAATTGGTAAAGTGATTTCTTCCTAATTAATTCTTTTGACCATAAAGTTTCCCAACCTTTTCTAGCAATATGATAGGTACTTAGATTTTTGTTTTTAATTGCTGCTGAGACTGCCTTCGCGACAAGTGGAGCTCTTCTTAAAACATTACCAATTAAATATCCAGATGCAGGATGTACCATTGAAGCAGCACCACCATATCCAAGTATTTGTTGCTTGAAATCTGGGATTGGCATATTCATAGGAAGAAATAAGCCAAGCTCTTCGTGCTGCATGCTTGTGATTGATATATTTCGATAAGAAAGCCTCTTCTCTAGTCTCTCTTTTAAATTTTCCATTGTTAGAGGATTTACCAAACCAAGAGATGTCTCTTCAAGAAAATATTTCCCATCCCCCATATCCATGGCATAAAGAAAAGTTGGAGGTTCTTTTTTTTGCTCATCGTTAAGATGATCATTTCTATAGTCCATTAATACAAACTGCCCTTTCTTAAGTGGAGGTTTACTAAAATTACCTACTATCCCATAACAAGTTTGGACTGCCAAAGGACCACAGGATTTTAATTTAAGAAAAACAGGATCATACCCTGTTGCGTCTACTACTAATCTTGCAGAGTAAGTTTTGCCATCTTTTGTAGTTACTGTACTTTTGTATTTTTCAAAATGTATTTTGTTTGCAAAGCCTTGATGCCATTTAATAAAAGACTTATTGCATTCTTTAAACCAATAATTGTGGAGTTTCTTCTTATCAAATAGTCCATAATCTAGTGAATGTTCCGTGGCTTTATTCTCGTCGTCCTGCTCTTCTAAAGCGCCATGCCCAAAAAAACTTACAGTATTTTTCCATCTATATTCAAGTAAATCCTGAAGCCCGAGTTGATCAACTTCTTTCCCCCAAATGCCATATGTATTTGGCCAAGGTTCATCTGGTCCATTTGGAGAAAGCACTTCAACATCTAATTTTTCCTTCCCTAAAGCTGAGGCAATAGCCATTCCCGCAGGCCCTGCACCCAAAACAAGAACATCTGGCATATTTTCTTTTGACATTAAATATAAATCTTATGATTAAAGAGATTTATTGAATAAATTATTACTTCTGAACCCAGAATTATATTTTTCATCCAATACTTATAATGAGAGTAGATTAATAATAATCAAATTACTCAAATACTAGCGACTAAGTTTTCAGTGTTTTAACAATAATTTATAAGATTACAAAATAAAAAAAACTTTATTTATTTTTTTATC
Source organism: uncultured Prochlorococcus sp. (assembly GCA_902621675.1). Taxonomy (GTDB): domain Bacteria; phylum Cyanobacteriota; class Cyanobacteriia; order PCC-6307; family Cyanobiaceae; genus Prochlorococcus_A. The sequence goes on from CACNMX010000002.1 coordinate 26,651, forward strand.
ATAAAAAAAATATAGGAATTTAAATGATTAAAAATAAAAATATTTTAATTACTGGAGGTAATTCAGGAATAGGGTTTTTTGCCATTATTAATTTACTGAAGACGAAAAATATTTTATATGTTGTAATAAAAAACGAACTTAGAAAGAATGAATTTCTAAGAAAAATCGAGAAATATTTTGATAAAAATTACCTTAGTAAATTTTTAATTATTATTGAAAATTGTGATCTTTCAGATCTAGAGAATATTAAAAAAATTAAAGATTACTTTATTATTAAAAAGATTTTTTTAGATGTTCTTATTTTAAATGCAGGATTGCAATATACAGGCTCTTTTTACCCTAAAGTATCAAAACAGGGAATAGAACTAACTTTTGCAGTAAATCATCTTGCACATTTTTACTTGGTAAATGTCCTAAAAGATTTTATTACAGATAAAGAAGAATCTAGAATCATTATTACATCATCAGATGTACACGACCCTAAAAGTTCAGGTGGCAATATAGGAAAGAAAGCGGGACTTAATAACCTAGTTAATTTGAGAAAAAAAGTAACTGGGCAATTTATAAATTTTAATGCTGATGAAGCTTATAAAAATAGTAAGTTATGTAATATTTTGTTTGCTAAAGAACTTGAAAAAAAATTAAAAACTTCCTCGAGTAAAATTTCTGTAATTACTTGGGCTCCTGGTCTAGTAATACCAAATGATGATTTTGGTTTTTTTAGGTACAGTAAGCGTTTTAATCTCTTTGGATATTTAATTTTTTCTAAAACTGCAAAAAATATTTTAGGAGTTTCTGAAAGTATAGAAAATGCTGGTAGGATACTTTCTGAAATTGTTTTTGATTCAAATTTAAATAATATTGGTTATGTTCATTTAAGTAATAAACTTATATCTTTTAAAAAACATAAATTAGTTGAAAGTAATGTTAGTGAAGAGGCAAATAATGCTGAATTAGCTTCAAAACTTTGGATTTTAAGTGAAGAGATTTGTAGATCATTTGGCTTTGTTACTTTCAATATTTAAGGTTTGTGTTGGGAATGCAAACTCTATATTATTAACCGCAAATTCCTCAATAATTCTTAAATTTATAGATTGTTGAGCTTCCATTGCAGCAAGATAATTATTTGTTGGGATGTAATAAACAAGTTCGAAATTAAGACTGAAGTCGCCGAAATCTGTGAAATGACATCTATCAAAAGACGCATCTTTTGTCTCTTCAACTATTTTTTTAATTATTATTGGAATCAATTTCATAAGTTTTGGAGAGGTTTCATAAATAACTCCCAATTTATGCACTAACCTTCTTTTTTCCATTTGTGCGTAATTTGAAATTATTCCATTTGTTAGGGCGCTATTGCTCATTACTATTACTTCTCCATTAATACTTCTTATCCTTGATGATCGTACTCCTACTCTCTCAACCATTCCTAGGACTCCGTCAGATTTTATAAACTCACCTTTTTGAAAAGGTTTATCTAGCAAAATTGTTATATATTCAAAGAACTCCTGAACTGGATCTTTCAAAGCTAATCCTGCACCAATACCTCCAGCACTTAGTAAAGCCCAAATAGCAGTCATTTGAACACCTATATTTTGTAAGAAAAAAATTGAGCCAATAGTCCATGTTAATGCTTTTATCAATGGAGTTAGTGAAGATACCATCGAACTAATTGAGGAATCATTAATTTTCGAGGTCGATTCTGTTAAAGATCTTATTAAAACTTTGTTGAGTGCTTTTATTATGATTATTAATATAAATAATTTCAAAATATTCAATAAGACAGAGATGAAAGTTATTTCATCAGCAAAAAAAAAGTCAATTGAAAAATAAAATGAGAGGAGGAATCCTATAGGTTTTATAATTCCAGAGATCACCTCAAAAATAAAATCGTCGAAATTTGTTTTTGTTCTTTTGGAAATCTTTTTAAAAAATATTTTTGAAACTTTTGAAATTATTATCGAAAATAAAGTTCCGATAAAAAAAATAGATATTGCCAGAAGGAAGTTTTCAGTAACTAATTTCATATTCAAATAAACCCTTAAAATTTATATCTACTAAGATTTTAAATTATCTCTAAATAACAAACCAGTCTTTAATTTTCTTTAACTAATTATTATGTTTCTAATTTCTTTAAATTCTTCTCTATCCGCAGTTTTGCATAATTCAAAAATTATTGATTCAGTTGTTGTTAAGATCGCCCCACTCTGAGTCATTCTTTGTAATGCTATTTCATGATCTACCCTATTTCTACTTCCCATGGAATCTGATATGAGAATAACTTCAAATCCTTTTTGTAAACAATCTAAGACTGTTTGTTGAATACAAATATGCGTTTCGATCCCACACACTATCAAATTAGTGATTTTCTTATCTTTAAGTTCTTTCAAAAAATCTTCTAATTTAGCTAGGCTGAATTCCATTTTTTCAAATTTTTTAAATTCTGCTATGGGTGATAATTCAGGTATCGTTACTCCCAATTTGAGTGGGTTTTGTTCAGATATAAATATGTTTTCTTCTAAAATTTGGTAAGCATTTATTAGCTTTTTAATGTTTTGGATTATTGAATCCTTATTAAAAATTGGTCTTATTATTTTTTCCTGAATATCAATAATTATCAAGGCGTTTACTTTCGATGATAATTTATCGGAAGAGATTTCTTGATCATTCATCATTTACATATACAATGTACATTTAACATAATATTTTGAAGAACTTTAGTAAACATTTTAAATAAATAAGTTGTTTTACTCTCATCTAGAGTTATTATTGAGAATAGCCAAAGGTTAATTTTGTCATTATCCTCTCAATACAAAGTAATCACATCTCCTCTTGGTGATGGATTACATAAAGATGGGAAGAGATTAACTCCTCAGAGGTTAAAGGTTCTTAATTTATTTGAAAATATTGGCTCTGGAAAGCATCTTAGTGCTGAAGAGGTTCATGAAAAGTTAGTTAAGACAAGCTCCAAAGTTTCATTAGCAACAATTTATAGAACTTTAAGACTTCTAGTACAAATGGGTTTGCTTCATGAATTAGAACTCAGTGAGGGTGGACACAGATATGAATTGCTTAGTAACGACACACCGGATCATCATCATTTGATTTGCATTAGGTGTGGAAGAACAGAAGAATTTGAAAATGATGAGGTTTTAGAGGCAGGCAAAGTTGCAGCAAAAGTTAATGGTTTTAAACTAATTGAATCCTCTTTAAATGTAAGAGCAATTTGTCCTAATTGCATTTAGCAGGTTTTAACTTAAAGACCCTCCACAACTTGACCCCGCTCCTGCAGTGCAAGCAAAACAATGTTCTTTTACAGCTACCCCGTAGTCAAAAGTAAATGATTCATCTAACAGATCAAAAAGTGTCTTTGGTCCTTTATTCACTCGGAAATTTATCTGTTGGTTAAAGTCACAATCATAAATTTCTCCTAGCCAATTTACGCTAATTGTTTTTTTACACATTAGATTTTCTAAATTTTTTTCATTAAAATTTTCTTTAAGTAATTTGTAATAAGTATTTAGTTTCCCTTCTTTCCTAAGAGATTCTTCATATCTATTTATTGGCATATTAGTTATTGTGTATAAATTATTAAAAACGATATTGTATTTTTCGAATAGGATTTTTTTATAATCCTCCTCTAATATTTCCTGAGAAGGAGGAAGAATTGGGCTTACAGGATTGTAAACAAGATTTAATTGTAATCCATTTTCTTTCTTTCCATAGCCTAAATCATTAAGAATTTTTATGGCATTAATACTTTTTTCAAAAACGCCAAAACCCCTTTGAAAATCAACGTTATTTTTTTCATAACATGGTAGCGAAGCAGTAACAATCACTTTATTTTCTGCAAGAAATTGAGGAAGATCTTCATAACCTTCTTCAAAAAAAATTGTCAAATTGCACCTATCAATAATATCAACCTCTTTTGTTTTCAAGCTGGTTATTAGATTTTTAAATTTTGGGTGAAGTTCTGGCGCACCTCCCGTAATATCCAAAGTCTTGATTTTGTATTTTTCAATTATCTTTGGAATAAGAGATATCATTTCATTGGACATCTTTTCAGTCCTTTGGGGGCTCGAATTGACATGACAATGCTTACAAGCCTGATTGCATTTATAACCTATGTTAATTTGCAAGGTTTCTATAGGTTCTTTATATATTGAGGGGAATTTTTCTTTCATGAATCTATTATTTATAAATTGTCATTCGAAAATAAAAAAGTCAACTATTTTTTTTAAAGTTTGATCTCTCATTAGCAAGTTCAATAAACCAACTTATGTATTCTTTGGGACCATTTTTAAAAACTATGTCAAATTTTAAATTGTCATGAACATCACTGATCCCTAATAAACCAGTTTTTTTTGTAGAGGGTCTTTCAACTTCACCAGAACTACTATCTACAAAAATTATTTTATTCTTAATCCCAAATTCATTACCTAATATTTGTATTAATTCTAGAAAAGACCTGTCACTTCCTCCTCTTGAATAACTTTTTTCATCATTATTTTTTTTTGATGTGACTGTGTCACCAACTCCTACAATCAAAGGCATATCTTCTTTTTGAATAGTTCTTTTGCATAAATCAATTTTTTCAGTAACAGAATTTGGAGAGTTTCTAAAATTAAAATTTCTTCCAAAAGGAGCTTTACCAGTTTTATCCGCAATAAATTTATTTAAAAGAAATAAAACTCCAGAATCTTTAACTGCTCCTTTAATAAGTAATTGTATGTCTGTTGTTCCGATATCATCTTGAGAAGAGAGTTTGATTGTTTCTTTACCATTTTTATTACCTAAATTTGGTGAAATATGAAGGAAAAATGAGTTTTTGAGGCCTTCGGATTCAGCTTTTAAAATAATTTCATTCATCATTTTTTCAAAACTAATTTGAATAAGATTTCTTTTATCAGAATCTTCATTAACTAAATCAAATAGACTATTGAAATTAATAGTTGGCGAGAAGCGTGTTTCACATATTGATTTTACTGCGTGAAAATTGATATCCTCTTGGCTAAGTTCAGGAAAAATATTCTTAACTATATAATTAAATTTTGGTCTTATTAAGCTAGGTACTTTAGATAAAAAACTTAGTTCTTTTTCTGAGACTCCTTCAAAACTTATGTCACCATTGTTGTCTTGATACTCTACTCCACAGGCAGCTAAACCTCTTAAATAAAGTTCTTTGTTTTTAGGTTCAGTAGTGCTCCCTAAACTCCTCTCTATTATTCTGTTAACTCCTCTTGGACCTTCATGTTCACCACAAGTTAATACAAAGAATTCCTCGGCAAATTCTTTTACTGCATAGATATATTTTGATTCTAACTCTCTAGTCAGTGGATCTTTAACTAGAGGGATACAAACTCCGTCAATGTCTTGAATAAATAAGATATTTTTAGAAGAGATTAATTGTTTTTGATCATTTAAATTACTTGCCATGTACTCCATATTTATCATTATTTCTCTTTTTATCAGATTTCATTTTAGGAAATTATAAAATAAAAAAATTCAATATTTACAATAAATAATTTGCTAAGGTCAAAAATTGCTTTAATGTAGAAAAATGTTGTTAAGGGTAAGAAATTAAAATTAACAAGAATTTCCAAAAATGAAGAATAATTTCATAGAAAACATAAATGATGAAAAATATTTTTATTCATTAATTAAAGATATAGAGAACAGCAAAGTTGGGTTCTACAGTGTTGGTTTATATCCTGCATCATTAGCATACAACTGTGCTATGCATGGAAAATCAAATAATATTCTCCTAGCTCCTAGGGTAGATAGAGATTTGTTAGGTGCATTCTCAAATGATGTTCTTTCTGATATGGATAATGAGATTGTTGAAAAGATTAAGACAATGGGACATTATTCTTCAGAGGGAAAAAGAAAGTCTTTTGATCTAAAAGATCTTCTCTTGAAATGTAGGATAGTTATACTTGCTTCAAACAGTAATCACATAAAAGATGATGTTAAATATGCTTTAGAACTTAGAAAAACTTTAAAAAGAGAAAATGTGGTTCTTGGTTGTCTCGTCGGTTCTTTTTGCGTTGACAATAAAAGTAAAAACCCTTTTATTCTCTGTAATAAATATCCAAATTTAGCTTTTTTTACAGGATTTCATCGTCATGGAGCTTTACGAAATCCTAATGATAGTTTTACTGCAAATTTCTGCCATCCTGATGCTCTAACTGCTTTAATAGGAGCTCGTATTTTGAATCAATTGTCCCCGAAAATTCAAGTTTCTCCTGGAGTTCATAATATTGAATGTCAATATATAAAATCAATAAAAAACATCTCATCCATTTTTGCAGGTTTTGTAAATAACTTTCATTCCGATAAGCCAGGAATGCTACCTAGCATTAATACGATTTTGTTAACTCAATGCTTAGATCAGGCAGCATCGGTATCCTTACAAGTTAGAAAAGAAAATAAATTAGAAAATAAATATCTTTCATTAAAAGAACTTGGTTATGGTGAAGAAATTATTAGTGCAAAGGAAATAATTAATGATAAATTTTGTGATAAAGGAGATTATACTTTTTCTCAATTAAATGCTGTTAAGGCGGATGTCTTAGGGAGTATGACTCTACCAACTGAAGGAAAACCAACAAGGAATTTTCAAGCAGGACAAGTTTTATCAGATATGCTTTTACAATTCAATAGATGTCCAAAAGACGTCTCAGAATTTGTAAATTGGTGCAATAAATACTCTCTAAGTCAAGGAGGTTTAGAAGGTCTAAAATCTTTAAAATTTTGGCCAGATATTTATAAAGAATTCAAAATCAAAAATAATAATTGTTCTATGATTAATCTTATTTATTTATGCTTTCATGCTAATTCAGAAGAAAAAAAAGAAATTTATAAGGTTTTAATTAGTTCAGAAGAGATCACTAATTTTTGCCAAGAATCTGTGAAATCTGAATTATCTTTAGAACTTAATGAAAAATTAAAAGGAGATTATCTTTTTAATGATATTGAAAACCTTTACAAAAAATTGTTTATCAAGAAAGAGAAAAATGATATCAAAAAAAATGAATATAATAATCAAATTTCAAAAAAATATCCAAGCTATATCAATGTATTGAAAATAATCAATAATTATTTTAATAATTGATTATTTATTTAATTTACTAAAAAGTTAAGTTCTTCATTTATTTACTAATCTTGATTGCGGGGTTAGAATTATTATGGTTTTAAAAGGTTTTTTTGAAAAAGGAATTATCACATCGTTCTCATGAACTGAAAGCTCTTGGTTGGAATCAAGAAGATTTAACAAGATACGAAGATTTATGGGACTACAGTCAAAGATGGGGATTAATAAATTTAGAAAGAGAAGACAGACAGTTTTTAAAGAAAGCAGAAAAGTTACTCCCAAAGATCCAAAATAAAAAGATATCAGTTAAAAAAACTATTGAAGAAAAATCATATTATTTATGGTTAAATTTTTACCTCGATCAAATTAATATTTTTAGTAACTCTAATCTTCCAAAAAATAAACATGGTGTTTGGACACTCTTAATTGAAGAGGAAATTAAACTTCTTAAGGAATTACAACCAGTTATGGGTCTTCCAGATACTTTAAAAGCTAAAAATCTATTTGAGAATAGAAAGGAGCTCATAAATAAATCTTTTAGCGAATTTGACGCTGAAAACAACGAAAAGGTTTTCAATTTTGATGATGCTCTAAATAACTCTGAAAAAGATGTTGGTAAGAATTGGAAATCAATTACTGAAAAAGATCCTGAAGCTAATAAAACTTTTCCAATAATAGATTCTTCAAATATTGACAAACTCAGATCCGTGATAAAAGATGATTTGAGTTTATATATGAAAGATAATTACCCTTCATTAAAATAGGATTTATAAATATTTATTTTTTTTTTGTTTTTTTTTGGGACTTTTTTAAGTTAAATAGATAATAGGATTATTTAAAAATTTTGAGCAACCAAAAGTTCGAGACTCTTCAGTTACATGCAGGTCAAGTGCCTGATCCAACCACAAATTCTAGAGCAGTACCCATTTATCAAACTAGTTCCTATGTCTTTGATAATGCCGAGCATGGCGCGAATCTTTTTGGATTAAAAGAATTTGGAAATATTTACACTCGACTTATGAACCCCACCACTGATGTCTTCGAAAAAAGGATGGCAGCTTTGGAGGGTGGTATGGCAGCACTTGCAACATCCTCAGGTCAGGCTGCTCAATTCTTGGCAATCGTGAACTGCATGACAGCAGGGGATAATTTCGTCTCTACTTCTTTTCTATATGGTGGGACCTATAATCAATTTAAAGTGCAATTTCCAAGATTAGGAATAGAAGTTAAATTTGCTGATGGCGATAGTATCGATAGTTTTAGAAATAAAATTGATGATAAAACCAAAGCAATATATGTCGAATCAATGGGAAATCCTCGATTCAACATCCCAGATTTTGAGGGACTGTCTGCTTTGGCGAAGGAAAATGGAATTCCTTTAATAGTGGATAATACCCTTGGTGCTGGGGGCGCTTTAATAAGACCAATTGATTTTGGAGCAGATGTTGTTGTGGAAAGTGCAACTAAATGGATCGGCGGACATGGCACAAGTATCGGAGGAGTTATTGTTGATGCAGGAACCTTTGATTGGGGAAATGGTAAATTCCCACTAATGAGTGAGCCTAGCGCTGCTTATCATGGGCTTGTTCATTGGGATGCTTTTGGTTTCGGTAGTGATATCTGCAAATCTTTGGGAGTTCCTGATAATAGAAATATAGCTTTTGCGTTAAGAGCAAGACTAGAATGCCTGAGAGACTGGGGATCAGCTCAAAGTCCTTTTAATTCGTTCTTGTTATTGCAGGGTTTGGAAACTCTAAGTTTAAGAATAGAAAGACAAACTTCTAATGCTTTTGAATTAGCAAAATGGTTGGATTCTAATTCTAATGTAAGTAGTGTTAATTACCCTGGCCTAGAATCTGATCCATATTACTTAAGTGCCAAAAAATATACTACTGGAAGGGGAATGGGTTGCATGCTTATGTTCTCTCTTAATGGGGGTTATGAAAATGCAGTTAAGTTTATTGATTCTTTAAAATTAGCGAGCCACCTTGCTAACGTAGGTGATTCAAAAACATTAGTAATTCATCCGGCTTCAACAACTCATCAGCAATTGTCTGAAGAAGAACAATTATCAGCAGGCGTTACTCCCACGATGGTAAGAGTTTCTGTAGGAATTGAGCATATTGATGATATAAAAGCAGATTTCGAACAAGCACTTTCACAAATCACATAGGAAAGGAGATTTATTGGCTTTAATAATTCCTAGTAACTATCACAAGATTAGTGATGTTGAGAAAAATCATATATCTTGGATCGAACCAGAATTGGCAAAAAGACAGGATATACGTCCTCTTAGGATTGGTATTTTAAATATCATGCCTCTTGGCAAGCAGTATGAATTTAACTTACTACATCCACTTGGTTTATCTCCTCTTCAAATTGAGCCAGTTTGGATAAAGCTTAAAACTCACTCTTATAAAACATGGGATCTTAATCATCTAAATAATCTATATATTACTTGGGAAGAAGCCAATAACCTAGAACCGTTAGATGGAATCATTATTACAGGTGCACCTATTGAGCACTTAGCCTTTGAGGAAGTTAAGTATTGGGATGAATTTGTGAAAATTGTAAATGAAGCCAGAAATTCTTGTGCGAGTACTCTTGGATTATGTTGGGCTGGCTTTGCGCTAGCTTATTTGGCAGGTGTCGATAAGAAAGTTTTTGATAGGAAATTATTTGGAGTGTTCCCTTTAAAAAGTCTTGTTCCTGGACACCCTTTGATGGGTACGCAAGATGATGAATTTATTTGTCCTCAAAGTAGATTTGCGGGATTGCCAGATTTGGAAATGGAGAAGGCCCAAAAAGAAGGGAAATTGAATTTGTTGGCTTATGGAGAAAAAGTCGGATATACAATATTTGAATCTAATGATCAAAAACAACTTATGCATTTAGGTCATCCTGAATATACAGTTCATAGAATTATTAGTGAAATTGAAAGAGATAAAGAAAAGGGAGATGTTCCTCCTCCTGAAAATTTTGATCCAAATAGTTCAAAAACCGCTTGGCGATCTCATAGGAATTTGCTTTTTCAGCAATGGCTTTGGTTTTGTTATCAACAAGTTAGTCTTAATTAACTTTTTTAATGAGCGCTTTCTAAACCACCAAGTCTTTCAAATAAGTTAAGACTTTCTTTATTTAATCCTACAATTTCAACTTTAGAACCACCATTCTGGAATTTTCTAATAATTTGTTCAAGAGCGACAACGCCACTTTGATCCCAAATATGAGCTAAAGACATATCAATTACAATTTTTTCCGGATGTTCATAGATATCAAATCCTTGTAAAAAATAAATTTTACTTACAAAAAATAATTGTCCTTTTACTTTGTAGGTAGTCAAATTATTTTCTTTCGCTCTCGAGACAGTTATAACTTTGGCCACTTTTCTGCTGAAAAGAATTGCAGCTAATGCAACTCCTGCAATAACTCCAAGAGCAAGATTATGAGGTTTTGTAAGCATAGTAACTGCAAAAGTCATAAGCATTACTGCAGTATCACTTTTAGGTATCTTTCTAATATTTTTTAATCCATTTATATCTGCTGTACTTATTGCGATCGTTATCATAATTGCCACTAAAGCAGCCATTGGTATTGCTCCAATCCAAGACTTCAAGAGGATGATCATAATTAGGAGTGATATACCTGAGGAGAGGGTTGATAATCTAGATTTACCACCATTCTCAGTATTCATTACGGATTGCCCAACTAAGGCACATCCAGCCATTCCACCAAATAAAGATGCCACAATATTTGCGATTCCCTGTCCTCTTGCTTCCTTATTTTTATTAGAACTTGTATCAGTTACATCGTCTAAAATGTCTTGAGTTAAAAAGGTTTCCATTAACCCCACGAGTGATATTGCAAGTGAGGTCGGTAAAATTATCCCTAATGTTTCAAAACTAAGAGGTACTTTTCCATTTTCTACTGATCCAAAAGGAAGAGAAATACTTGGTAATCCATCAGGCAATTTACCCAAATCGCTAACTGTTGGGACATCTAGATTAAAGAATATGCTTACAAGAGTTATTACTACTATTGCGATAAGTTGAGATGGGATTACTTTTGTGATTTTTGGAAGCCCATAGATAATTACTAATCCTAGGATTACAAGGATCCAAACTACTGGAATCTGGGAGTTAACAGGATATTGACTTAAAGTTTGTTCAACTAATTCTTTTGATTCTTTAAGACCAATTCCTAACTGAGGTAGTTGTGCTTGAAATATTAAAAGTGCCAGTGCATTTACAAATCCACTTAATACTCCTGTTGGCACGAACCTCATTTGGTAGGCAAGTCTTAAATATCCCCAAAGAATTTGGAAAATTCCAGTTAATATTCCAGCTGCAATAAGATATGGGACTCCTAATCCAGGGGCTTGTGACTCTCCATATGCAACAAGTCCAGTCATCAAAAGAGCTGTTGAACCAGTGGCAGAAGTGATCATACCCCTTCTTCCTCCAACAATCGCAATTGTTATAGATAAGCAAAATGCACCAAAAAGGCCAACTTTAGGATCTACACCAGCTATACCTGAAAAAGCAATTGCTTCTGGGATCATTGCAAATGCAACAACTAAGCCAGAGAGAATATTTGACTTTGGATCATCTAACCAATTTTTAGATAAATATCTTGAGAAATTTGACATTTTGATTTTATTTATAATTATGAAGTTACCTTATAAAGGAGGCAAAATACCTTGGGGATCAAAAATATTCTTTAAAGTTTTTAATTCATTCGTTCTATTCCCAAAGGCTAATTTAATTTCTTCCTCATGAGAATCCAAATGATTATGTAATTGGGCTAAGTGAACATTTGGATAAAACATTTTTAGCTTGCTCCACGATTCATAAATCCATTCCAATGCAACTTCTTTTTCTTGAAGATCGTTTTTTTTCCATGATGCATATATCCATGGTTTCCAAGTACTTTTTCTATGAACAAAAAAACTTGAGCCATGATTTAACTTTTTAGTTTTGCAACCTAATTGTTGAGAAGCAACATAACAGGAATTATTAGGTTTATTATCCATTATTTCATCCAAACATTTTATGAAAATTGGGATATCATTTTTTAAATCTTCTCCAAGAAGACTAATTACCTCAGAATGGTTATTTGCATTCAGCTCATATAAATTTAATTCACTTGGGAAGAAATTTAATTTGTTAAAGCTCTCATAAAATTGTTTTTCTAGAGTAGGAAATTTCTCTAAAAGCATTAGGAATTCTTCTGTTATTTTATCCTCTAAATTATTTTTGAGTTCAGCAAAAATATATATGTAAATTTTTTTGGCATAAATCCATTGAAGACTAATATTTTCTGGAAATTCCTCTGATATTTTTATTATTTCTGAAAGTTCATTTAGATTTACAAATCCTTCAATAACTTTAATTGGATTAGATTGGAAAGTCTTAAGTTCTATTTCGGTAATAATTGAAAAGAAGGGTGCTGCGCCTTTAATTCCCTCCCAAATTAATTGTTCTTGAGTATTTATTTGATTTTTTTTTAAAGAAATAAATGTGCCATTACCCAAGAACCCCTTTATTGATTCAATATTATCAATTGCTAATCCGAAGGTTCTACTGAGCGGGCTTACTCCACCAGTAAGTATATAGCCTGCTCCAGGAAGTTTAGAAAGTCCGATTGGAAAACTTCGATTATATTTTTGTAAGTGATTTAATAGATCCCCCATTATTACACCACCTCCAATTGTTACTAAATTGGTTTTTCTATCTAGATGAATTTTGCTGTGATTTTTTCTTAGATCAAGAGTTGTAAAACCATTTTTTGCACAGCTAGAAGTTGTACCTCCACTACACACGCAAAGGTGCTCGAATTTTTCGTAAGAATAGTTATCCCTATTAAATAAGGATTCATCCACGTCATAAATTAATTTCTTTAATTTTGCATCCTTTGAATTTATATTTGGAACTTCAAGCAAGTTATTATGGTTTTTCACTACATGATATTGTTCTTTACTATTATGGTATAAGTAATAATTTGAATTTGGATAATTTAGATTTGAAGTTAAATAATCAATTCGCGATACTTATCTGTGGACATGGGAGTAGAAATAAACTAGCAATTAGTGAATTTCAAGAATTAACTAATTTCATCCAAAAAAGATATCCAAACTTTTTAGTTGAATATGGTTTCTTGGAATTTGCTAAACCTTCGATTGTTGATGCTTTAGACAAGTTAAAAGATCTTTCTATAAAAAAAATAATTGCAATACCTGCAATGCTTTTCGCTGCTGGCCATGTAAAAAATGATATACCTAGTCTGCTCATGAATTATTCAAGTAAAACAGGAATTGAAATAATTTATGGAAGAGAATTAGGTATTAATAATTTAATGATTAGTGCAGCTTGTGAAAGAGTAAAAGATGTATTTAAACAAAATAATAATCTCAAACCTGAAGAATCATTATTAGTTGTTGTGGGTAGAGGCTCTTCTGACCCAGATGCGAATTCCAATGTTTCAAAAATTACGAGAATGATCGTTGAGGGGATTGGTTTAGGGTGGGGGGAAACAGTCTTTTCTGGAGTAACTTTCCCTCTTGTTGAACCTGGCTTGAAAAATGTTGTAAGACTTGGTTATAAAAATATAATTATTTTTCCTTATTTCCTTTTCTCAGGTGTCCTCGTGACCAGAATAAAAAGGCAAAGTGATTTAGTCGCAATAAATAATCCAAATATTTCATTTATACATGCAAAATATCTTTCGTCACAGTCTTATGTGGTCGACACTTTTGTAGAAAGGATTGAAGAGATTCTTAATAACGAAGGTAATAATTTTATGAATTGCTCAACTTGTAAATATAGATCAAATTTATTTGGCTTTGAAAAAGAAGTTGGAATGGTCCAAGAAAGTCATCATGACCATGTAGAGGGCTTGGGTATCAGTTGTGATTTATGTGATCCTGAATGTAATGGTGCTTGTGAAATACAAAATCAAATACCAACTCATAATCAAGAAAAATCAGACACAGGAGGAGGTGATTACTTAGAACATGAACATGTAGAGCCTCACCAACATGAACATAATCACCATCACCATAGTATTTATCCAAATTCAAAACATCCTTTAGGACCTGTCACGCTTCGCTTGCCTAATAAAGACTAAATCTTAAGAAAATCCGTTGAAATCAATGAATCACCTGTCTCTTTCTCGACTTAGTCTTAATAGACTCAGTATATATAAGTATTCTTAATATAAAATCGTGAAAGTATTTTGAGCTCGATTTTCCACAATTTGCAGATTGTTTTCCACGTCCAAATCCACACAGGATTAGAAATGGCAGTATATTTCAAAAAAAACAGGACTTCAACATTATTGTTGACTTTTTTTTAAGATCTATTCAATTTCCTTATTTGAAAAAGAAGTTTTTTAAAAACCCACATATAACATGAGTCTTATTTGATAATTTGAAAAGTTTGCCAGAAGAATTTTCTTGATATTTTTAGAGAAAAATATCATTATTGTTGATGTAGAAAAATAAATTTATGGATCAAATCAACCAAACAAATTTAACTGATAAGAAACTCGTAGAGTGCTCTTCAAATAAAGTCTCATTAGAAACTGAGCTTTCAGAAACTCTTTATAACACTATGAAAGATTTCGTATTAAGTAACCCGACTTGGGATCAATATAAACTTATAAATTCAGCATTAGCTACTTTTCTCGTTCAAAACGGTTGTACAGATAATTCCGTCTCAGAAATTTATTTAAATCAATTATTTACACCCTCTAAGTCTTTTTAATATTTAAACAGGCTCTTCTACTCAAGGCCATCATTGTAAGTGTGGGGCTTTGCCAAGATGATGTAGGCCAGCATGCTCCATCTAGTACCAGTACATTCTTACATCTCCACAATCTGTTAAATTTATCAACTACGCTATTTTCTTCATTTAACCCCATTGGTGCTCCCCCAACCTCATGAATATAATATCCAGGAGGAGGAGGACTATCTGAAAGAGCTATCAAATTTTTTGTAAATAAACTCCCTAATGGAATATTCATTAGTTCATCAATATTTTTTATTTTCCCATTTGCAGCTTTGACTGATTTTTGTATTGTTTTTTCCATATGTTTTGCCATATTTAACTCATTCTCGCTCCATTCGAATTCAATGTAGGGAATTGGTATTCCCCATTCATCTGTTTTTCTTGAGAGAGAAACTGAGTTTTTCTCTCTAGGAAGGACTTCACCATGGGCGATAAGAAAGCCAATTGATTTGTTTGCGTCTTTTTGTAAGAATTTAGGTATCCCTAATCTGTCAATTGCCCCCCAGATTCCATAACCTCTATGGAAATTTATGTCGTCAATTTCTGGTAAATTTGAACCAAAAGGAATAAAGAAGCTGCCTGCTCCAGAAAGATGGGGAGAATTATCTAGTGAATTATCTGAGTTTTTTGCTTTTGGGATTGAAAAAAATCTACAGATAGATATGTGATCCATTAGGCATTTACCTAATTTCCCAGAATTATCTTTAAACCCTGAGGAATTTGATTTGTATTCTGAGTTCAGTAGTATTCTCAGTGTTGAAATTGTTGATGCGCAAAGAAGAATCAAATCACAATCCAATACTTCTTTGTGTCCATTTTCTAGGTTTACAATCGTTAGTTTTGAGGCAAGCTCTGTTATCTTGTTAATCTCAAAAGACTCCACTAGGTAATTAGAGATTATTTGTACATTTCCAGTATCTAAAGCTTTTTTTAAAGAGCTTCCCACACTAGAGGACTTGGGCCAATTTTTTTCTTTTACAGATGAATTATGGTCAAATCCTCTTGATTGGATAAAAGGATAATTTAATTTTGATTTAACATTGCTCCCAAAAACATTTTCGTTTTCTGTAAGAGGAATTTCACCAATATACTTACCGTTTGGGACCTCCTTGATATCATCTTTTCGTCCATAAATTCCGCAGAAATTTTCAATAAAATCGTAGTGCGGGGAAATTTCTTCGTATGAAATAGGCCAGTTTGGCCCGAATCCGTCTTTTTTAGCCGGATGAAAGTCTTCTGAGGAAAGTCTTAATGTTATACCTCCCCAAGTTAATGATCTCCCCCCATATTGTTTACCTTGTGTCCAAAGAAATGGCTTTTTTTTTGGGAAGTCATAAGGATGCTTCAATTCATTTGAATATAAGTCAGGATTATTTTTCCAATAACCAGGATGTTGGCACTGATTGGCATGTTTTTTTGTTATTACTCCTGATAATCTTTTTAATGTACTTTTTGGCTCATGATTACTAGCTTCATCCCTTTTAACTTGAGGCCCTGCTTCTATTACTAAAACTTTGATCCCTTGTTCTGCCAATGTAAGTGCTGCTATTCCTCCTGTTGCTCCAGAACCAACAACAATTGCATCATAAGGACTTATATCCAAAACCTATTTCGTGATTTGCTATTTCAATAAATATAGCATTCAGTAAATAATTAATTTTTAGATTTCAGCTTAAGAAGTTAGAATTTATTGAAATAATACTCAAACAAATGAGATTTATAATTTTAACTTTTTTAATAGTTGTTTTAACCCTCCCTTCTAGAAGCTTCGCTGCTTTGGATTATGGTAAACAATCTTTGGTAGGGGCTGATTTTTCTGGATCTGATTTAAAAGGAGCAACTTTCTATTTGACTGATTTACAAGACGCAAATTTGTCAGGTTGTGAGCTCCAAAATGCGACTCTTTATGGAGCAAAATTGAAAGATACTAATTTAAGTAACTCCAACTTAAGAGAAGTAACTTTAGATTCGGCTGTTTTAGATGGAACAGATTTATCAAATACTAACTTGGAGGATTCTTTTGCTTATAGTACCCAGTTTGAAAATGTAAAAATACAAGGCGCAGACTTCACAAATGTTTTTTTGCCAAAAGATATTATTAGGAAATTTTGTGAAAGTGCTTCTGGAACTAATCCAATTACAAATAGAGAAACCAGAGAAACTTTAGAGTGCGATTACATTTAAATTTATACACATACAAGTTCTTTTTTAATCTTTCTTTGTTTATAAAGTGATCTTCCAACAGGCCAACCTAAAGTAGATAAATGTTTCATTAAAGAAGCTGAGTATTTGTAATAAAAATTGTCTGAATATTTAATGCCAAGTTCATTTAGAGTGGTTATTAATAAACATAGATCTTTTTTTTTGCCTTTTTTCATATCCAATAATATCAATGCCTCACTTGATAATTTTTTTTCTAGTACCTTGTCATTTTCAGCAAAACCAACTTTAAGTGAATTAAATGCATCAGAATAAAGAGTATAAATTATTCCATCTTTAGATTTATCTATAGAAGTATCTACATTAAATCTTGATGATATTAATGTTTTATATCCTTTAATGATTTTTCTGTTATTCATAATTATTTGATTTCATCCTGAGCTAATTCATATTTCTCTAATAGATTGTTTACTTCTGCGAGTGCAATCCTCTTTTGACAGGCCGAGTCATATCTATTTACTGCTATTGAAGGTATTGAACCTTTGCTTTTCATTTCCCTTATACCAGTTTCTAAACATTGAAAAGCAACACTTGATAGATCTCTTCCTTCTGCTGCGGCCCAAACTTTCAAAAGATAAGTAAGATTTGATGGTACTGAGATCTGTACTTTGTTTGAATTTGAAGTATTTAATGCAATATCATCGAGACTAATTTCTTTAGAGGAAATAGTTTCTTTAACCTTTTTCTTCAAAAATTTTACTTGGCTTATAGCGTCCTCTTTGTTCTTTATTTTTTGTTCTATTTCAAATAACTCTTCTTCAGAATTAATTAAAGCTTCTAATGCCCATTTAGCATCATCTTTCGCAACCGCGGTTCTATCAAGCCATTCATCTCTTATTTTTGACCAATTACTAGGCATAAGCTTTATAAGATAATTCTATGATATATAAATCTATATAGATTGTCTATGTATTCTAAATAGAATTAATATAGATTGTTAAAGGTTAAAGTTTTATTTTTAATAATTCCTCGTCTTAGAAATAATCTTTTACTATAATTGAAACTGCAGAATCCATCCAATGTGATCTTAGAGGTATCTTTTCGCAAATTTAAGACGATATATATTTGATAATTCAATCTTTTTAAATTTTAGTTATTAGTTTATTTAATTTAAAACTTCTGAGCTTTTAATCTCTTTCAATAAGTTCAATTTTATAACCATCAGGATCCTCAACAAAAGCCAAGACAGTAGTACTGTTTTTCATTGTTTTAGGTTTGGTTGTTATTTTACAACCATTTTTTTCTAATCCTTGGCAAATTAGATGAATATCTTTAACTCCAATAGCTATATGACCATATTTATCTCCAAGCTCATAGTCTTCAGACTTTTTGTCCCAGTTATAAGTTAATTCAATTACTGAGTTTTCTTTTTCTGAGCCATAACCAACAAATGCCAAAGTGAATTTTCCATGAGGGTAATCCTTTCTTCGTAATAAATTCATTCCTAATCTATTGACGTAGAAATCAATGGATTTATCTAAATCTCCAACCCTCAACATTGTATGTAGGATACGCATTTTGAATTATGAACCTGAATCAATTATCTAATATTTAATAACCATCTGCCAAAGTTGATTTTTTAGAAAGTAAGTCTTTTAATTATGTTCAAAAAATTAGGTTAAAATATAAATACGAAATTCCAATAATATATTGAATCAGATATTCCAAAGACTCTCATCAGTATTTTTGTATACTTTGCCATTAAAGGCATCAATACCTTTTGGATATTTTTTGTTCTATAAATATTCTTTTTTAAAAATACTATTATTACTAACTTTTCCGATAGCAATAATTGAAAAATCTTTGCCTTTTGGTAGTTTTTTATTATTTATAATTTTGTTTGCTGGATTAGTAAGGAATCCAAATGTCCCCTATTTCGTCAGATATAACGCATGCCAAGCTTTATTAATTGATATTGCTTTAATAATAATTTCATATCTCTTGAAAATATTTCCCATAGTTGAATTAGGCTCAATAATTTTTATATTTACACTATGTATTTTTATTTATTCGATTTCTCAATGTATTTATGGAGTTGAACCTGAAATTCCCTTAATTAGTAAATCTACAAGAATGCAAATTTAAAAAGATTAATAGATTTACTGACTTTCTTCAGCACTCATTCAGAATAGATTCCCATCTTTGTTGACTTGCCTTTATTGCTTTCATTGGTGGATTAGCTCCCTCTATTTCAAAGGCTTTAATTAATGATTTATTAGCTAATAGACCTAATCTTGCTGCCTCTCTTTGCCTAGAGCATACTTTTTTTCTTGATCCCTTTTTTAGACTATTTTCGATTTCTTTAAGAATCTGGCTGGCTTCATTCGATTTAGAATAAAAATCATTCATGTACACATCAAGTGCCGAATCAGCAAGGATTCTTACTGGAGATATTGTGACTAAGCACACTATAAAACTTGTAAATACAAATATTTTCATAAGAATCTCAAGTAAATTTTTTGCCCGATCTCTTTAATACTAAATAAAAGGTTAGAACGCTAATTGTTCCAGATGGGCCTATTAAAATATGCCAAAATTGATCGCCACTAATTGAAAGCCTTGTTCCAAAGAAAGTCGTAAAAAAAATACCAAATATTGGGTAAAGAATAAAAAGCCAATCTTTAAAAACTCTTTGCCAATTAATAATTAGAAGGATACTTATTATTACTTGAAAAAGAAGAGCAATAGATTTATCAAATAAAAAATATGAGATTATTGAACATAAAGAAATGCAAAAATTAGTTTTTTGAATAAATTTATTTTTTATAACTGATATTGATAAACATGTTAGACCTAAAGATAGGAAAGAATAAAATAACCAATTAAATAAAGAGGAGTGATCTACATAAATCCAAGATGTTTGGGTATGATCTATCATTTCAGAAATCGATGCCAATCCTAAAAAAATAAAACCGAGAGGTATCAATTTGTTCTTGCTTATATGTTGAAATTTATTGATCGATCTAATACCTAATAATATCGGGATGATTGCCGCTTGAAAGTGGGCAAATAATAATATCGAAAAAAACAAAATTAATTCGCGAACTTAATTCATCTTAATTAAATACAAAAAACAGCTTGGGTCACCTGAGTAGAGAAAGGTACCATTGCCCGATTACTATAATCAATATTGTAAGAACAAAAGGGAAAGCAGGATACCGTGTTTGAAAATTAGCAGGTGGCCAAGGTGACCAAGATATTAATCTTCCTTGCGGTTCATTTGAAATAACTTTTTTTTTCGATTTTTTGGATATTAAATTATCTGTGGCAAATCCTTTACTCATGATCTAAATAAAATTAATCCTAACAAAAACGTTTCAGAAAGGCGTTTATATTATTTCGTTCTCTTTATTTAAACGGAGGGGGTGGGATTCGAACCCACGGTGCCCTTGCAGACACGCTAGTTTTCAAGACTAGAGCCTTAAACCACTCGACCACCCCTCCAGAGGCTATTCAGTTTTGTTGAACTTCAAAACTATAACATAAGAAATTAGTCATAGTCTATAAATTCAAAGATTAAAAATTTATTTCAAGAAACTTGTCTGAGAGAGGAATTTTATTTAAAAATGATGGGTTAAGTCGTTATAACAGTCAATTATTAGTCACATTTAGTCCAAAAATTTAGGCCACAAAAAAAATCACCCAAAGTTGACATTTTGTTGAAATAAACCAAATAAGTTATTCCCAACTATGGCAGCGATTATTAAAACAAAGGCAACTATGGCGAAAAGAGCACTAACATCTTTTATGTCATATGGTGCTTTAAATAAAGGTTTTTGGTCTGCCATTGTTATCTAATATATAAATGCAATTGAATCATATTATTTTAATGCTTGTGAGAAGTATTAAGTTATTGTTTAGTCTAAGAATGGGTAATAAAAAAGCCACTGAAAGTGGCTTTTTTATAAATGGTTAAATAAACTAGCTTGTGTAAGTTTTTCCTCTATAAGTTAGTTCATTGTGCTGCTTTTTAGCTGCTTCTTTGTTCTGGACGTACTTTTGTCCTCTGTAAATTAGAGTCATTTTTTTAGCTCCGGTTTCGCTTAAGTCCCCGTTCCATGGCTTAAGTCGATTTGCGGCTTGCTATACGCAAGTTGAACGTTTTTGTAGCGGTTGCTACAAATTTATAATAACATCCATTAAAATTATTTGTCTAGGTTTTTAATAAATAAACTTAATATATTAATGATAGATTAGGTTTCTGATAAAAATATTTATCATAATCCCTACTTAATTTCTCGCAGGTTACATTTTGTTCGTTTTTGAGAAGTATTTTTTATTTAATGAACTTTTAAATGTAAAATTCTTAAGATTATAAAATTTGTTTTATGTTTTCTAGAAGCAAAAAACCTACAGTAAAAAAATCTGCAATAGTTGAAGAGACTCCATTATTTGCTCAATTATTACCATTCGCAAACAGAATGAATGATAAGGTCCAATTGGTAAATGCTTTGGCTTTTACTTTTATTATGGGATTCTCAATTTTTGGAATTGCTCTATGGAAACTATCAGGGCTGACCTAAATATTTTATTTTTGCAAAGCATCAATTTTTGATTCTTTGTTTTCAATTATGGTTATTAACCATCTAGATGCTAGCCCTCTGGATATTGATCTATTTTTTAGAAATCTACATATATATACGTGTAGATTTTTTTCGTTTTTGGAGTTAAATTTCTCCTCAAAATCTAAGATATCCTCTTCTGATGTTCTTTTTCTTAGCTCATCCACCAATGCATGACTTGAGGAATCATTAAACAAGTTCCCAATATTTAAGCTTAATGTCATAAATAATTTATGTCCCTATTTAAGAGGTAGCCATAAATTAAATTTTTAAAAACTAATTTATATTTTTTATTTACAAATTATTCAAAATTTAATCTTTTGGTTTAGCAAGAGGAAGCAAGCACTTATCTGAATCACAACCTGCTGGTCCTGCCTCAGATAGTTCTCCAACATCATATTTATTAAGAGCGTCAAAGAAATCGTTATTGACTTTCCTTTCTATTACTTTATTCTGCAATGATATATATTCCTCTTTACTTATTGGTTCAAAGGGTAATCTCGGAAAAGTAGCGTTAGCACTAAATCTAGCCAGCAATGCTGCTGAAATATATCCCTCATTATTTTCTATTGCATTATGAATAGCCTTAGCTAAATCCTCGATTTCATTTTCTCTAAATTCTACGGTTGCAGAGGTATTATGCTCTGTGTAAAATTTCTGCACTTGCATGTAAAAATCAAATTGAGCTAATGCTGAGAAATTATTGATGTCTATTTGGTCTGCGCCGTCTATATTTGCCCAACTAACTTCTGTAGGGATTTCAACTAACCATTCTGTACATCTTGGATCAAATGGATTATCGAGCAAGCAACCATTTTCATCTTTATCAGATTGAGATGGAACAACTGAGTAACCATAATCCATGCAAGCTAAAGCGATTGGGTCATTTTTCCTGAAAGTTATTCTTCTTATGAATCTTTGAGCCTTTGGAGGATGCCATCCTGGAGCTGCTCCAGTAAGAAGACTTTTAGTTCCAGCTGGCTGAACTGTTGTGCATCTATTTGGTCTCCTTAGATTATGCTTATCACAATATTCCCATACAGTTTCTTTTACTATTTTTCTCCAATAATCTAAGAATTTAGCTTCCTTTTCTTTGAAGGCCTTCCCTTCTTCGGTATTAGGCCTTCCTGCTTCCCACCATTTCAACCATGGCGTCCCAAAGGCATGGACACAAAAATCAAATAATCCAGTGAAACTAACTCCTACAATAGGATCATATTCCCTACTTTTTCTATAACGTTCAACTTCAAATTCATGATTAAGTAAGCATGCTACAGAAAGAGCGGCTGCTTTAAAAGCTTTTTTTTGCTCTTCAAAATTTCCTGGATCAATCTGATTTAAATGAACTTCAGCCAAATTGCAATGGAAATCATTTCCCAAGATCTCCCCACAAGGGTTTAGTCCATATCGGCTCATCCTGTGGTCTAACTCTTCTTCAGAAAAAGGACCATAACTACTATTTATCCAATTTCTCGCTTCATCCTTGCCTTGTTCTGAGTAGATTTCAATAAATTCCTTTCTCAATTCATCATCTTTGAGAATATCTGCATTTGACCTTGCGATTGCTTCTGGTGCAAATTGAATGGCTCCCTCACCAGAATGGAATTGTTTTGTTACTGCATCCAAAACAGTTTGGTAAGTGGGTTTTGTATGGTAAACCCTAGTATGATTGGCCATTCTGAGGGCATCTTTTTCAGGATCTATTCTCCAATTACCATTCTCATCTTGACTCCATAAATTTTCTTTTGCTGATGCGGCTTCCTTATCATCTGAAGCAAATTGTCTCATTCCAGCACTTCTTCTTATATTCCCAGCAACTATGGTTACTGCAGCTTCATCAATTAATAAACAACACTCTACTGTACTTAATTTCCTACCAATTGCCTTTCCAAGAAGTGATGCGACTCTAGAGTAAAGATCTTTCAATTTGATAGGATTTGCCATACCACCAAAACCTTTTAATGATTCTCCCGCAGGCCTAATATCTTCCAAATCAATATAAACATCAATTTCTCTTTCAAGACTCTCGTTACTTGATGCCTCAAGAAGATATTTATAGCTATCTACCCATCCTCTTCTGCTATCTCCAACTTTGATATGAAGATCTTTTCCTTTAATTTCTAATGATGACTTTTCTTCTCTTTGATCTTTAGGAGTTATTCCAACTTCACTGACTGATTTAATGTTTATTTTGTTAATTACCGTAGGTAGATTATTTATAAAATGAGGCTCAATTATTGCACCTGTTCCACATCCCATCATTGCTAAGTCCATCATTAATGCGAAGGCTTCCCAATCAATTAAGTTTGTTGAGGTACAGTTGTATGCTCCTGAGAAATTTTGGTTCTTATTAATCCAAGGGGTTCCGCCTATCCATAACCATCTTCCTGAAGGTTGAGCTTTTTGGTTACTTTGCATCTCTCTCATTAGGATTAATTCTTCTTCAGAAAGTTTTCCTAATTCTTTTAATCCCGATAAATTCCTTTCGCCTACTTCGCTCCAGTTCTCCCTTTTGCCAGATGAAGTTTTTCTACTATAAGATCTGAAAAAAACTGGGTAAGCAGCTGGCGCAGTCTTTGGAAAATCATCTTTTTTAAGATTATTGGAATTGCTCTCTGAAGAAGCTTTATTTGGTGCAACAGTCACGATAAAAAAAACGTATGTAAATAACCCGTACTGGAAGAATAACTCTACCTGTGGCGTCTGCAACTATTCTTACCACTATTTAACGGTTTGTGTAGAATTATGTTTAATATGAAATCTTTGTTTCAAGAAAGGATATGGAAAGAGTCCCCGAACCTGAATTAATGGAAGAAAAAGAGCAGGTCATTTCTTATGACGAAGCTGATTTTACAGAAGGGGAAGTTAATCTAATTAATCAAATAAATCAATATCTTTTGAAAAAAAATATTTCTTTAGGTAAAAAAGATTTAATAGTTGATTTAGGATGTGGCCCAGGAAATATTTCTGAGAAGTTAGCAATAAAATGGCCTAATACTGCAGTTGTAGGAATAGATGGTTCTAAAGAGATGATTTTGAGAGCAGAATATAATAAAAGTATTTCTACTAATCAAAAAAAATTAAAAAATTTAAGCTACATTTGTTCTGACATCAAAGACATTAAATCAAATAATTTTTTATTTAAAAAAAGAATTAGTTTACTTGTAAGCAACAGTTTGATTCATCACATTACCAATCTTGAAGATTTCTTCAACACAATAAGAATTTTATCTAGTAAAGATACTGTAAATTTTCACAAGGACTTAAAAAGACCATTAGATGAAAAGTCTGCTTTAGAACTCAAAGCACAATGTTCAACTAAATATAATGAGATTTTAACTAATGATTATTATGCCTCTTTAAGAGCTTCTTATACTTTTAAAGAGTTAAAAAATTTTATCTTAGAGAATGATCTATCCTCTTTAGATGTGTTTGAGGAAGGTGAAAATTATTTAATAGTCTATGGTAATGTTTAAGAACTAAGTGAAAGGCCCTTATATTATATAAATGAGCTTAGGTACTAAAATTCTAAATAATAAAGAAATACTGGATGCGGTAAATAAAAGAAGAAATTTTGCTATTATTTCCCATCCAGATGCTGGGAAAACGACTCTTACCGAGAAGCTTCTTTTGTATGGAGGTGCCATTCAACAGGCAGGAGCAGTAAAAGCTAGGGGTAATCAGAGAAAAGCCACCTCAGACTGGATGGAACTTGAGAAACAAAGAGGTATTTCTATTACATCAACTGTATTGCAATTTGAATATGAAAGATCTGTAATTAATCTATTAGATACACCAGGGCACCAAGATTTCTCCGAAGATACTTATAGAACATTAGCTGCTGCTGATAATGCAGTTATGTTGGAAGATGCGGCTAAAGGACTAGAACCTCAAACTAGAAAATTGTTTGAAGTTTGCAAGATGCGAAAAATACCAATATTTACTTTCATAAATAAAATGGATAGACCAGGAAGAGAGCCATTTTCTTTACTTGATGAAATTGAATCAGAACTTGGATTAAATACCCTACCTATAAACTGGCCAATTGGGAGTGGTGAGGAATTTAGAGGGGTTATTGATAGATTTTCGAGAGAGGTGATTTTATTTGATAAAGCAGTGAGAGGGAAACAATCGAATGAGAAAAGATTAAGTCTTGAAGATAAAGAGCTATCAAAATATGTAGAGAGAGATTTACTTGAAAACTCACTTGAAGAATTGGAGGTTCTTGATGAGGCAGGATCTAAATTTGAAAAAGAAAAAGTTTTTAATGGCTCTTTAACCCCAGTTTTCTTTGGATCTGCCATGACTAATTTTGGCGTAAGGCCATTTTTAGATAGTTTTTTAAAAATGGCACAAAAACCAACTTCAAGAAATAGTAATAAAGGGGATATTGAACCTGCAAGCGATGAATTTAGTGGGTTTGTTTTTAAACTTCAGGCAAATATGGATCCAAAGCACAGAGATAGGGTTGCTTTTATAAGAGTTTGTAGTGGCAAATTTGAAAAGGATATGTCAGTTAAACATTCCAGAACTGGGAAAACAATTAGATTATCAAGACCACAAAAAATATTTGGGCAAGATAGAGAAGTAGTTGATGATGCCTATCCTGGAGATGTTATTGGTTTAAATAATCCAGGGATGTTTTCTATTGGAGATACTCTTTATACGGGTGCTCATCTGGAATATGAGGGCATA
The DNA here is from genome assembly GCA_902621675.1 of uncultured Prochlorococcus sp. GTDB lineage: Bacteria > Cyanobacteriota > Cyanobacteriia > PCC-6307 > Cyanobiaceae > Prochlorococcus_A. Next base: position 53,008 of record CACNMX010000002.1, read on the forward strand.
CCATCCTTTAGTCCTGAAATATTCAGCTGGCTAAGAAATCCAAATCCCTCAGCATTTAAAAACTTTAGAAAGGGTGTTAATGAACTTCGAGAAGAAGGAGCTGTTCAGATTCTTTATGACTTTGATGAGAGTAAAAGAGACCCTATTCTCGCAGCCGTTGGTCAATTGCAGCTGGAGGTAGTAACTCACAGATTAAAAAGTGAATATGGTGTAGATGCAAATCTTGAAGCAATGCCATATCAATTGGCTAGATGGATTTCTGATGGATGGCCAGCTATTGAAAAACTAGGCAGAATATTCAACTGTAAAATAGTTAAAGATTGTTGGAATAGGCCAGTTATTCTTTTCAAAAATGAGTGGAATCTAAATCAATTTGTTGAAGACAATAATCAGTTAAATTTAAACAAAGTTGCGCCCGTTGTTAGTGGAGTCGAACCAATTGTTTTATAAAGTCTTAATGGATTATAAAATTAGTTAATCTATTAGTATTGGTAAAAAATTTTGGATTCAAACAGTAATAAAAATAATAACGAAAAATCACCTTATGAAATTTTAGGTGTAAAAGAAGGTGCTGCTTTTGAGGATATTCAGAAGGCTAGAGATATTAAAGTTAAAGAGGCTGGTGAAGACTTAATTTTAAAAGCGAAAATAGAATCTTCCTTTGATCAATTACTCATGGGTAGTTTGAAAGCCAGGCAATCTGGAAATGTAAGCTATGAAGCTGTGAGTGCCTCAAAAAAAGAAAAACAAATTAATCAATTTACCAATAATAACTTCCCACTTCTTTCTAAGATAAAAAATTTAAATAATAACTCTAACAATTCAAGTCAGTATAGTCTGCCAAAAATAACTACCCCCTCATTTGATAATCTCTCAATAAAAGTATCTGTTGGGCTATTATTTTTAATTTTGTTATTTATCAGTCCAGACTCTAATAATAGACTTTTACTCTCTATCTCAACATTAATACTTACCTATACTCAAATTAAATCAGGGAAAAGATTTATAGGTTCTCTAGGTTGGAGTGTTACCTTTCTCTCGATAGGATTAATATTTGGTGGATTGCTTGAAAATAATTCTTTCATTCAGGAAGTATCAAACAACTCTTTATCAATGCAAAAAATTCAAAGTATTCCGGCCATGGTTATTTTATGGCTAGGCGTAATTTTTTTATGATTGATTTTCTATCATAGATTTAATTTCTTCATAATTTATAAGATATTTATTTTTACAAAATTCACAAACCAACTCTGCTTTGCCATCTTTCTTGAGGATGTCCTCTAACTCGCTCTTATCAAGCATTTTCATCGCATTTAAACTTCTTTGTTTGGAACACTTGCATTTAAAACTCACTTCTTGAGAACGAGCTTTTTCAGAGATTGATTTATCGTCAATATCGGGAAATATATTTCTAATTAAATTAAGAAGATTATCTTTTGACTTAAATAGATCTTCGCTGAAAGAATTAATTTCTTTGCATCTTTCTTCAAGAAGTGAGACTAGCAGAGGGTCAGTATCTTTTTTAGGTAAAACTTGAGCTAATAAGCCACCACTACAAATAACACTTTTATTTTGAATTTTTTCTCCAATAAATACAGCAGAGGGAGTTTGCTCTGAATGATATAAATATGAAGCTAAGTCTTCAGCAATATTCCCATTTACTAATTCAACAGTGCTTGTAAAGGGTTCTCCAAATCCACTATCTCTAATTACATTTAAATATCCTGTACCTAATGCTTTTGTAAAATCAAAAGAATATTTATTATTATCTGTTTTGACTAGGTCCAATTCTAAATTAGGATTCCCTACATAACCCCTAACTTTCCCGTCTCTACCTGCATCAACTAGTAATCCCTTTAAAGGTCCGTCAGATCTAACTCTTAAAGTGACTCTCCCATGCATTATTTTCATCGAGCTTGCTAAAAGCAGTGAAGCACTAAATGCTCTGCCTAAGATACAGGTGGTTAAGTAAGAAAGGCCATGTCTTTTTTTTGCTTCTAAAGAAGATTCTGTTGTTAGGACCGCAACTAATCTTATTCCTCCATTGGCTGCAGTAGCCCGAACAATCCTATCCTGCATGATTTTCTTTCATAAAATTTTTGATTTTCCCTTTTTCCAAGAATAATATCCTAGAAGGAATTCCCTCAAATAAGGCAGGTTCATGAGTAACAATAATAATTGTATTTTTATTTTTTAAATCAAGAATTAAATTCTTCACATCATTTCTCATTGAATAGTCTAATCCAGCAGTTGGTTCATCAAGTAAAAGAATTGAGGGGTTTCTAAGTAGTTGAACTGCTACAGCTAACCGCCTTTGTTGTCCGCCACTTAGCTGTTCTGGTGGTTGAGTCAAATTAATTTTTTTTAAACCAACTTTATTTAAAACTATTTCTATATTTTTTTCTCTTAAAGATTTATGGCCTATTTTTAATTCTTTACCAATGGTTGTACCTATAAAGTATCTTTCAGGAAATTGGAATACTACTCCACAAAACCATCTTCTTTGTCTAGAAGACAAAATTTTATTCTTCCAAGTAATTTTCCCCTTTTGCGGATTTGTTAATCCGCTTATTATTTCGAGTAGCGTTGTTTTCCCAGAACCACTATTGCCGCAAATTAAAATGATTTCATTTTCATGAACTTTTAAATTTAAATTATCTATTATTTTTCTTTCACCAGTTTGGGGTTGATAAGATATTTCTTTTAAATCAAGCATTATTAATTAAGTTATAGGTATGAATTTGAATCTAGTAATAACTTACTTATAATAGCTTTAGATTTAAAAAGATATTAGTCAATATGAATATTATTTTTAGGGAAGTTGATCCTTTTAATTGTTGGATATGGATCAGGTTTTCAGAATCACCAACTCAAGATGAAAAAAATTATTTAGATGGTGTTTTTGATAGTTGGTACGTCTTAGGAAGATTAGGTGGATTTAATTCTGAAAATTTGCAAACTCATGAAGAGGGTTCTGATCTAAGTTGGATGTCCTATGATAATGACCAAAAAAATGCATCTCTTCCAGCCTTAATGCATAATTTAGGAATTATGGAATATCAAAATCTTTGGGGAAGATGTTGGGTTGATTTTGGAACTTCAGACTCCATTTCAATAGATATATTAATTAATTCTTTGAATGAGATATCAAATAATTATGTAAAAATTGAAGAGTTAATTATTGGGGGTGAAAATAATGATTGGTCAGTTGAAGAACATGAAGATTTAGTTTTCAAAGATTAAGTGTTTTAGATGGAAGACTTAACAAGATTAATTATTTCCCATGAAAGAATTGAAAATATTAAGAACAATAATTTAGAACTTTCTAAAGAAGAGGCTCATTATTTAAATAAAGTAATGAGGATAAAAAATGGTAAAAAAATATTTATAGCTAACGGAGAGGGTTCATTATGGAAAGCTATAAAAGTTAAAAATGATTGCTTAGAAATAATTAAATCAAAAAAACCTTACTTAATTCAAGAACAAGAAATTCACTTATTAGGAATAGCTGTTGTTATACCAAAAAGTGGTTTTGAGGATATTTTAAAAATGTGTACTGAAATAGGAATTGATTATATACAGCCATTATTTTCAGAAAGACAGATAAACAAAAATTTAAATTTTTCTAGAAAACTTTTGAGATGGAATTTAATTATCAATGAAGCTGTTGAGCAAAGTGAGAGATTATGGAAACCTTCTATTTTAAATGGAATGGATATTATTGAATGGCTAAAAAGTAGAGATAATCAAGAAAGAGTTTCAATTTCTATAACTAGAGAAGAAACACTATATGACTTAAATCAATGGTTAAGAAAACAACAAGAATTTGGGAATAAAAAAGGAGGTATTTTTTGGAATGTAATTGGTCCTGAAGGAGGTTGGTCTGCTAAAGAAATTGATTTTTTTAAAAAAAATAATATTACCTTTGTTAAGCTTTCCGACACTATCTTGAGAACTTCAACGGCTAGTATTAACGCATCATCAATTCTAAATCAGTGGAGAATTGATTTGAAATTAAAGAATTAGATAAATATGGATTTAATTAGAAATCAATTTTTTATAGGTTTTTGCATTAATTTTATTTTGATTTATATATTTTGCAGGATCCCTTTGATGACGAAAAGTGGTTGGGTAAGTGCAGGCATCTTAGGCACAATTTTGTGGGGATGTTTGTCTTGGCAGGGATGGATGTCAGTTGTAATTTATTTATTATTTGGATCCCTCGTTACCAAAATAGGTTTAAAATTTAAAAAAGCACAAGGAATTGCTGAAAAAAGAGGCGGGAGGAGAGGTCCTGAGAATGTCTGGGGCTCAGCAGCTACAGGATTATTTCTTGCCATTATGACCAAATTCAATGCTGCCAATGTAGTGATGTTTAAAGTAGGTTTTGCTGCAAGTTTTGCTGCAAAGTTGGCGGATACTTTTGGTAGCGAAATTGGAAAAAGATTTGGTAAAGACACATACTTAATTACTTCACTTAAAAAGGTGGATAGGGGAACTGAGGGAGGAATAAGTATAGAAGGAACATTAGCTAGTGTTTTGGGATCAATATTTATGGCTTTTATAATGCTTCGTCTATCAATTATTTCTACAAAATATCATTTTATAGTTGTTGTAGTTTCTGGATTCTTGGCAACACTTTCCGAAAGTATTATTGGTGCTAAATTTCAAAACAAATATAAATTAAGTAATGAGTTGGTAAATGCTATTCAGACAAGTATTGCCTCTGTGTTTGCTATCTTTGCTCTTATTTTATATTCATATTTTTTAAATTAATAATATTTGGAAAGACCTAAGATTCCTTCCATTTTGTGAGAATCTCCCAGCTTTTAAGTCTTTGGAAAAGCCAGAAATGACCTTTGGAATTTAGATGAATTCCATCATGCGTAATCCAATTTTTACTCCTTTTATCAGAATACATTTCTCTAAAAGTAGGAAGAAATGGGACATTCTGATTGAGGCATACTTCCTCCATTCTCCTTTCATAAGAATTACAAAAATCATTTGAGTACCATAGACATCCTGCGAACGGCATTTTGCTTTCGTCAACTGGTGTAAGACCAATAACAAATACATTTGTTTGAGAGTTCATTTCATTAATTAGCCTCTCTAATCCATATTCAAATCCATCTATATCTAATTGATGTCTTCCATTTTTCTGACCAATTGCTGCTGTGTCGTTAAGACCTACATTTAGTAGTATTGCTTTAGGTTTATTTCTTCTCGTTTCTCCTCTAGATGACCATTCTTTTTCCCATCTAGATGAAACTTTTTCTATCCCATCTCCCCTAACGCCAAGTTGATAAATAACTGGCCCATTGTGGTTATTGCACCAATCTTTTCTAAGCCTCTCACACCATCCACCACCCTCATTATCTCCCCATCCATAAACCGAGCTATCTCCAATTACAACTAGCTGTTTTGGTAAACTAATCACTATAACCGGAAAAAAATAATTACTTGATCTAACAAATTATTCTTACAAATCAAGTTAAACTATTTTTGATTTTACCATTTATTAATTCGCCAACTATTGCGATGGAGCTATAAGCTATCAAAACTAATGTAACTTCTTGCCATGCGAAGGAACTTAGTGATTCTTGCAATTGCCAACCTAGACCAACACTTCCAATAACCCCAACAATTGCAGTTTCTCTAATAATAATGTCAGATCTATAAGAGCAATATGCTAAGTAACTTTTTGCTTGTTGAGAAAATAAACCTAATAGCCAACTAGTGTTTTTTGAGATTCCTAGAGATTTCATTGCAATGTAATTTCTCTTGTCTTGGCTATCTAGATTTGTAAAAAGTAATTTGCTAGTAATACCAGCGTTGTGGAGACCTAATGTTAAAGCTGCTAAAGATACAGAAGGATTATTAAAAGTTAATAGAGTTAGAAGTATTACAGGGGTGGGTATTAAACGTAATAAAAATGCAAAAATTTTTATAAAAATTTTAGAGGTATGGTTGTTAAAAATTCCTATTACTAATGGAGGTAAACTAATTGCGATTCCTGTTGATAAAAGACTTAAAATTATTGTTTCTAATATAAGTTTTAAGAAATCAAATAATCCTAAATCTGAGCTTGATTTAAATAGAGAACTAACGGAATTAAAATTTTCAAAATTATTGTTAAAAATAAAATAAAGAAAATATGAAAAAGAAAATAAAATTGTTATGAAAAAAACTGAAATAAAAAAAATAGATAGGATTTTATTTGTAGTATTAAATTTTATTTTTTTGAATATTAATCCAGAAAGAATTATCAAAATTGCTAAGGACCATAAATAAGTCCATAGCTCTCTAAAATTCAAAGTTTGGAAAGATAAAAAAATACTGGTACCTATTCCTCCAATCCCAAAAAGTCCTAGAATCACCGTACTTCTTATTGAACACTCTAATCGATATAAACCAAAGTTTTTAAATGTATTTATTATTGGATTCCATATTAAAGTTAGTAAAGAAGAAAATTTAGGTGCATTTATTTGATTTATAGATTCAAAACTTTTGTAGTCAATAGTTTCTAATTGTTCAGCAAAAACTTTTGAATTTACAGCAATATAAGGTATACATATAGCTATTATTCCTATCGAAAAATTTATTCCATATATTTGCATTAATAGTATTCCCCAAACCACTTCGTGTATAGATCTAATTATTGTTAGAAAAAACCTTATTATGCGGTAGAAAAAATTTGGAATATTAAAGATTTTATAAAAAATATTTGAGGAAATTATTCCAAAAATTGCTCCAAAAATAATACTTACTAACCAACTAAAAAAACCAATTAAAATAGTTTCATTTAATCGCTTAATTACGGTAATAATAATTTCATTATCGATCTTGGGATTAAATGCAGAAATTAAGAATTCTTGGAATAATTTAAATCCTCCAAAATGAATATTGTTTATTAATTGATACCCTAGAGGTATGCATACCAAAATTGGAAGAAAAGATAATGAGGTATAGTTTAATTTTAATTTGTTCAACTAATTAATATATTTTCTCTAAATGAATCTTCTTTAAGTTATTTCTTTTGATATTGAAAAAAATTTTACCATCCCTTATTCCAATAACTTTATCGAAATCGTTCAGCAAATCTAATCTATGTAATGCAACTAATGCCGTCTTTGGGGATTTTTTTGTTTTATTTTTATCTACATTTTCTAGCAGAAGGTTTTTAATTGTTGTTATCAATTTGGGATCTAGATTATTAAAAGGCTCATCTGCAAGTAATATATTTGATTCTTGAATTAATGATCTAGCTATAGCCACCCTTTGTTTTTGCCCCCCAGATAGTTTTCTGATTTTTTTGTCGTAAATAGAGTTATGAAGTCTACATAATTTCATATATTTATGCGCCTTCTTAAAAGAACTTATATTTAGTAAATTTTTAAAAGCGAAATAAAAATTGTTTTCCGCTAGTAGTCCACAATTAACATTTTGTTCTGCAGAGAGATCTTCTATTAATCTTAAATCTTGCCATATAGTTGTTATTTTACTTTTCTGCTTTCTATCTAATTCCTCGAAACTTTCATTGAAAAATTTAACCTCACCTTGAGTTGGCTTTATAGTGCCATTAAGTACTGATATAAGTGTAGTTTTTCCTGAGCCGCTTTTACCTAAAAGTGCAATTTTTTCCCCAGAATTTATTTTTAAATTTATTTTATTTAAGATCAGATCATTTTTGTATTTATAAGATATATTTTCTAATTCTATGACAGTATTATTCATCTAATTTTATTTAATTTCCTCCCGATTTCCTCTATATTTTTATATTGTTTTGATTCTGCCTTTATAAATCTTTTTGCATTGAACATATCTAATATCTGTTTATGTGATTTTTTCTTTATATCTAAATTTAGAATTACTGATTTAAGTTCTTTTGTAAACCCTTCCCCGAATCTATTTTCAAGATCACCTTGAGCTACCCAATGATAGTCAACATATTCTGGTGTGATCCAGAATAATTCTAAATTACTTGTTCTTTTAGGATTATTTTTAAGATTGTTTTCCCAAACCTGTTTATTTAAAGCTCCAGCATCAAATGACCCACTATTAACTAAAGCTATAGTGGCATCATGACTCCCACTAAAACCTGCTTTTTTCCCTTTAAAATGTTTAATTTCTACCCCTGCTTGATTTAAAAAATATTCTGGCATTAATCTTCCAGAAGTTGAGTTTTCAGAGCCAAAAGTAAATCTTAAATTCTTTAGTTTTTTAAGTCCTTTAATGTTTGAAATTGAGTTAAGTTCTAAATTTTTGTTTATTATAAAAACACTTTTAAATTCCTTATCGATATCTCTTTGAGCTATGACAATTGAATCAGGTGTTTGTAATCTTGCTTGCACTCCTGATAAACCTCCAAACCAAACTAAATCTAAATCTTTAGTTCTAAATCCAGTTACTGCTGCAACATAATTAAAAACAGGAATGTATTTAACTTCTACATCAAGTTGTTTGGATAATTCTTTTGAAAATAAATTAAATCTTTTGTCCAAAACATCTTGGTTTTGATCAGGTATTGCTCCAACTTTTAAAACTTTGGGATTTGAAAATACAGGTGATGAAAAAACAGAAAATAATAGAGATGAACTAAGTAGGAAATTCTTTAAATTAAACATAACTTAGTTTTATTAATAGTATTCAGAGATTGCTTTTTCAAGCCTCTGTAGTCCATCTTTTATTTTAATTTCTGAAGCTGCACAAGATATTCTTATACATTGATCAGCTCCAAAAGCTTTTCCAGGTACAATAACTAATCCGTAATCTTGAAGAGCTTTATTGCAGAAATCAACAGAAGTAATTGAGGAGTTGGGTAATTTTGGAAATGCGTAAAATGCTCCGTTAGGTTCTTCAATATAAATCCCATTTATATTATTAAGGCCCTCATAGAGAAGTCTTCTTCTTTGATCATAATGGCTATTTATCATTGAGAAAAACTCATTGTTAATTTTTAAAGCCTCTAAAGCACCTTTTTGAACAAAAGAGCAAACATTACTTGTACTTTGACTTTGTAATGCTGAGGATGCTTTGATTACATCTTTGGGACCTACTAAATAACCTATCCTCCAGCCAGTCATAGCCCATCCTTTCGCAAACCCATTTATTATAAAAATTCTATCTTTTAAGTCATTTGCCAATGAAGATAAACTGTAGTGTTTAAATTCTTTTTTAAGGATTAGTTCGTAAATCTCATCAGATAGAATATTGATATTTGGATTTTTTCTGGCTAAATCGGCAATTTGTAATAATTCTTCCTTTGACATAACTCTTCCAGTAGGGTTATTAGGAGAATTGATAATTATAAATTTAGTTTTTGAAGAGATTTTAGACTTCAAATCTTCTATATTTATTTTGAATCCATTTTCTGCAGAAGAATTTGTAAAAATTGGCTTCCCACCCGCCAATCTAACCATCTGGGGATAACTTAACCAATATGGAGAAGGAATAATAACTTCGTCTCCAGTATTTAACAATACTTGGAAAAGATTATATATTGCTTGCTTAGCACCATTTGTGACCATTACATTTTCAAATTCATAATTTAAATCGTTTTGAATTTGAAGTTTATTTGCAATTGCTTTTCGGAGATCTAAATTCCCCGCTGCGGGCCCGTATTTTGTGAATCCATCAAATATAGCTTTACTTGTAGCCTCTATTACTTCTTTTGGGGCATCAAAATCAGGTTCACCTGCACTTAAATTGCAAATATCTACTCCTTCTGCCGATAATTGATTTGCTTTAGCACTTATCTGCAATGTAAGAGAAGGCTCAATTGAAAGTGCCCGATCAGATAAATTAACTTGACTCATTGACTTATGACTTTTCAAATATGACTTTTAATAATGACAAATGCATAAATTAAGAATAAATAAAACTATCACACAATGGTTTAATTTAGTTCATTTTCTTAATCTATTTTATTTTCATGTTTTGAGTTCTTAAGATAAAAATATTTAAAGTTTTATTTTCGGTGAAAAGGTTAGTAATTGGGAGAGGAAGTGTATTTGCAGATTTGTTAATAATTGGTGAGGCACCTGGAGCACAGGAAGATTTAGAAGGAAAACCTTATGTAGGTAAATCTGGTAAGTTATTAAACGAATTATTAATACAAGCTGGGATTGACTATAAGAAGGATGTTTATTTTTGTAATGTAATTAAATGTCGACCACCAAATAATAGAAAACCCACTGCTAGAGAAATTAATATTCATAAACCTTGGTTATTACAGCAAATAAAACTAGTTGATCCAAAATTTATATTACTTACTGGTTCAACTGCTATGAGAGCTATTTTAGAAGTTAAAGATCCTATAAGTAATTTAAGAGGTCAATGGATTAAAAAAGATGGGAGAGAAATTATGGTAATTTTTCATCCATCTTATTTGTTGAGATTTCCTTCAAAAGAAATCAATAAACCTTACCATCTAACTTTGAAAGACCTAGAGAATGTAAGTGGTAAACTATATGCCGTATAATTTAGTGAAATCCTTTTTGAATATCAAGAATTTTAATGTCATTAACTCAATCAAAAGAGGTTAATAGTCTCTCCAAAAGATATTCAACTCATATTGAGAGAAGGATAACTAGAACAGTAATGGTGGGTGATATAGCTATTGGAAGTGATTATCCAGTAAGAGTTCAATCGATGATAAATGAAGATACTATGGATGTCGAAAATGCTTACTTAGCTATCAAAAGACTTCATGATGTAGGTTGTGAAATAGTAAGGTTAACTGTCCCTTCCTTAGCACATGCCAAAGCAGTAGGAGATATAAAGGCAAAATTACTTGAAAATAATATCAACACCCCCTTGGTGGCTGATGTTCACCATAATGGTATGAAAATTGCAATGGAAGTTGCAAAACATGTTGATAAAGTAAGAATTAATCCTGGATTGTTTGTTTTTGAAAAATCAGACCCTACAAGAACTGAATATACAGATGAGGAATTTGAAACTATTAAGCAAACAATACTTAAAAGATTTACCCCTTTAGTTGAAGTTTTAAAGGCTGAAAACAAAGCTCTAAGGATTGGGGTTAATCATGGGTCTCTATCTGAGAGGATGCTTTTTACTTATGGAGATACGCCATTAGGAATGACAGAATCTGCGATGGAGTTTGTAAAAATTTGTGATGAACTTGATTTTCATAACATAATTATTTCTATGAAAGCTTCTAGGGCTCCGGTCATGATGGCGGCTTACAGAATGATTGCAGATAGGCTTGACTCAGAAGGTTATAACTATCCCTTACATTTAGGAGTGACCGAAGCTGGTGATGGTGATTATGGAAGGATTAAAAGTACTGCTGGAATTGGAACACTTTTAGCAGAGGGATTAGGAGATACCATCAGGGTTTCTTTAACAGAAGCTCCAGAAAAGGAAATACCAGTGTGCTATTCAATTTTGCAATCTTTAGGATTAAGAAAAACAATGGTTGAATACATAAGTTGTCCTAGTTGCGGTAGAACACTTTTCAATCTAGAAGAAGTTGTAGATAAAGTTAGGAACGCCACCTCACATTTAACGGGTCTAGATATAGCAATAATGGGATGTATTGTTAATGGTCCAGGAGAAATGGCAGATGCTGATTATGGTTATGTTGGAAAAGGTAAAGGAACTATTGCCTTATATAGAAGGAAAGAAGAGATAAAAAGAGTACCTGAAGATGAGGGTGTTAATGCTTTAATCCAACTTATTAAGGATGATGGGAAGTGGATTGATCCTTAAGGATTTGTCAATATTTTGAATTATAAATAAATTCTTTTTATAATAAAAAATATCGAATTATTTGTAGATAAGAAAATTGCTTAAAAAAAAATTTATATTTCTGTTTGCGACATCCTTTTCTGGACTATTTTTAAATAATTTTGCAGAGGCAACAGTTTTAAATAATAGTTATAAAGAAGTAATTGATCATGTTTGGCAAATTGTATATAGAGATTTTCTTGATTCAAGCGGCAAATTTCAAAAGTCCAATTGGATTAATTTAAGAAAAGAAGTTTTATCAAAAACATATTCAGATAGCAATGAAGCATATGATGCGATTAGAGATATGCTTTCTAACTTAGATGATTCTTATACAAGATTTTTAGAACCTAAGGAATTTAATCAAATGAGAATCGATACCTCTGGTGAATTAACTGGAGTTGGTATCCAAATAGTTAAAGATAAAGACTCTGATGATTTAATAATTATTTCTCCCATAGAGGGCACCCCTGCATTTGATGCTGGAATTAAAGCTAGAGATAAAATATTATCCATAGATGATATTTCTACTGAAGGTATGAATATTGAGGAGGCCGTGAAATTAATAAGAGGACAAAGAGGTACTAAAGTAAAGCTTGAAATTCTTAGAGGTACTAATTCCTTTTTTAAGATTTTATCAAGAGAAAAAATTGAAATAAAATCTGTATCAAGTAAAGTCAATCAAACCAAAAACGGCTTATCAATTGGCTATGTAAGAATTAAACAATTTAATGCAAATGCATCAAAAGAGACTAGAGATGCTATTAAGGATTTAGAAACAAAAAAAGTCGCAGGATATGTTCTTGACTTGAGAAGTAATCCTGGAGGTTTATTAGAATCAAGCATTGATATCTCAAGGCACTTCATTAACAAAGGAGTAATAGTAAGTACGGTAAGTAAAGATGGTTTAAAAGAAACAAAAAAAGGAAATGGTCAAGCTTTAACAAAAAAGCCCTTAGTTGTCTTAGTTAATGAGGGTTCTGCTAGTGCTAGTGAAATAGTCTCTGGTGCAATAAAGGACAACAAAAGAGGAAAATTAGTCGGGAAGAAAACATTTGGTAAAGGTTTAGTTCAATCTATGAGAACATTAGTTGATGGTTCAGGTCTAACTGTTACAGTCGCAAAGTATTTAACTCCGAACGGCACTGATATAAACAAATCTGGAATTATTCCAGACATAGAAGTAAGAATGAATATAAACCCTATACTTCAAAAAGAGATAGGAACTAGAAAAGATAAACAATATAGAGCTGGTGAAAAAGAGCTAATAAATATAATTAATAGAAAGAATCAGATAAGCGAATTTAAGCCCAACACCACAAACCTTAATGCATTCCTAAAAATTAATAAGGAAGATAAAGTATTTTCATTAAATTAATTACTCATATCCAGCATTCTCTTTATTGGCACATAGGCTCTTCTTATTATTTCTGGGTCTAGTTCGATAGACGGGGAATTATTTTTCAAACAATCAAGAATTTTTTCTAAAGTATTTAATTTCATATATGGACACTCGTTACATTTACAACCTTCTACATCTGGGACTTCAATAAAAATTTTATTAGGTTCTTTCTTTTTCATTTGATGAATTATTCCAGGTTCAGTTAGTACCATGTAAGTTTTAGAAGGATCTTTACTTACAAAATCAAGCAGCTTACTTGTTGATCCAATAAAGTCTGAGAGAATTAGTAAATTTTGACTACATTCAGGATGAGCGATTACTTTTGATCCTGGATTTTGATATTTTAATTTTAGAAGTGCTTCTTCACTAAATGATTCATGAACAATGCAGCTGCCAGGCCATAATTTAAGATCTCTTCCTGAATTTTTCTGTACCCATCTCCCAAGGTTCTGATCTGGCGCAAATATTATCTTTTTATCTTCAGGTATCTTTTTAATTAATGAGACTGCATTACTGCTTGTACATATCAGATCACTTTGAGCTTTTACTTCTGCAGTGCAATTTATATAACTTACGACATAGTGATCTGGATTTTTTTCCCTGAATTTTTGAAATTTATCTGAAGGACAATCGTCTGCTAATGAGCATCCTGCGTCAATATCTGGTAAGAGGACTGTTTTATTAGGGCTAAGTATTTTTGCGGTTTCGGCCATAAAGTGCACACCGCAAAAAATTATTATATCTGCGTCATTATTTGCAGCTTTCCTAGATAGATCTAATGAATCTCCAATAAAATCTGCAATTTCCTGAATCTCTGGAGCTTGATAATAGTGCGCAAGAATAATTGCATTAGCTTTTTTGCAACGCTCCTTTATTTCAGAAATCAAATCCTCTTCGTTTTGAACTGATTTCTGTTTTGCAGTAGAAGTTATACTGGTCAGGATTTAGAATATCTCTAAATAGATTATATGCCTTTAAACAGAAAAAATTCTGACAAATTTAAAAATTGCTATTGTTGGTGACTGTCATGGTCAATGGTCTGAATTAGACTTGAAAGTTTTATCGATTATCAATCCAAATATTGTTTTATTTGTTGGTGATATTTCTGATGGAAGTGTCAAAATAATTAAAAAAATCAATGAGATCAAAATTCCTACTTTTGTGATTTTAGGAAATCATGATAGAGGAAAAGATTCTACAGGCGAAACTCTCTCAAAGCAGATACGTGTTCTTGGTGAAAAATATTGTGCATGGGATTTGAAAGTTTTTAATAATCAAATAAATTTATTGTCTGCTAGACCATGTAGTTCTGGCGGCGGCTATTATCTTTCAAAAGAAGTTAAAGGCGTTTATGGACCTATAACCGAACAAGATTCAATAAATAAAATTATCAAATGTTCAGAAGAGACTGTTGAAGAAATACCTCTTATAATTATGTCTCATGCTGGTCCTTCGGGTTTAGGTTCAGAACCTAAAAGCATTTGTGGGAAAGACTGGAAATTACCCTCTTTAGATTGGGGAGATAGAGATTTGTCTGCTGCTATTTCTCAAATACAAAAGAAAAGAAAAGTTGATCTTGTAATTTTTGGTCATATGCACAGCCGGCTTAAAAGAAATCTTGGTTTAAGAGAGATGTTTAAAATTGATAGCAAAGGAACAATGTATTTCAACACTGCTGTGGTACCAAGATATAAAACTGATGAAGATGGGAAATTGCTAATTAACTTTTCATGGATTGAGTTTGAAAATAAGGAATTAAGGCATGTTTCTCATCGATGGTATTCAGAGTCTGGTGTAATTCGTGAAGAAGATAAATTTTTTTAGGATTAAATATCTCTGATCATATTTTAAGTATTTTTGGGCTTTTCATATCTTGAAAATAATGTTTGAGATAAGATATAACCCGCAATTCCTGCGGCTGTAAAAGCTAAACCATTTTTAAATAAAGGTAATAAATCATTTGTTCTGGATATTATTGGTGCCAAACCAAAAATTCCAAATAACATTCCCCATAAAGGAGAAAGAAGAGCTAAAAATCCAATTGATATGACTTGACCTTCTTTTCTTGGGGCAGATGCGAAACCTGCTACTAAACCTCCAAGAATCGATGTACATAAAGTCCATATATATTGCTCTTTGGGTAGGCCAGGGACAACTTGGCATCCTCCTCTTTCGAGGCAAATCTTTACTGAATCAATTGCATCTAATACTGCACCATCCTCACCATGATCTTTAACGTAGTATTGGTTGCCAAATCTTGTTTGAAGTTCAACCCAAAATAACCTTGGCATAAAATTAAAGTAAGCCTCTCCTACGTTAAAGTTCAGTAAATTTCCCCCTCTAGGATCCGCAACTATCAACAAACTTGTCTCATCTAAATCCCAATAGTCCTTTATTGCACTACCAGGAGAACTTTCAAACTGAGATAAATATTTAATTTTCCACCCACTTTCAATTTCTAGATTGTTGAGATTTTCCTCTAAAGATTTTTTCTGATTAGGGCTTAATGTTTTAGCTAAATCAATTACTGGTGTTTTTTCTTCTGGTAAGAGATTTGGATTATTTATAGCGAAAACGGGTTTATGTGAAATTAAAACTAATATAGATAGAAATATTCCTAATAAATAGTTAATCTTTGAAGGCATAAATAAGTTTTGTCTCTCTATATTTTCGCCGATGAATAGCTTACCCGCGAATAATCCAGATTGGTTAGTAAAAAAAATAATAAAAATGGGTGGGACTATAAGTTTTTATGACTTTATGAATTTTGCATTAAATGATCCTATTAATGGTTATTACGGCAGCGGTAAAGTTGAGTTAGGCGTTCGAGGGGATTTTGTCACATCACCATCTTTATCTGATGATTTTGCTTTTTTGGTTGGTAAACAAATAGAAGATTGGTTGATTCAGTTCAAAAGTAGTTTTTTATCTAATGAGACATTATCTGTAACTGAATTTGGAGCTGGAGATGGAAGCTTTATGAGTGGATTAATTAAATATTTTTTAGAAAACAGCAAGAATTTTTTAGAAGGAGTTTCTTTTGTAATTATTGAACCTAATGAAGGGATGGTAGAAAAACAAAAAAATAAATTGGAGGAATTTTTGAACTTAGGTATTGATATTTTATGGAAAGGTTTGGATGAAGTCGAGGAAAATAATATAAATGGAATAGTTCTAGCAAATGAGGTTTTGGATGCTTTGCCAGTAGAAAGAATAACCTTCTCAAAGGGAAAACTAATTCGACAGGCAGTTTCTATAGACAAAAAATCTCATAAATTATTTTTTGATAAAATGCCAATTACATGTGAATTGGAAAAAAGTTTTGAACTTGCTAAAAGTGAGTTGGGAATAACTATTCCGCCTGAAGATGCTCTTGAAGGGTGGACGACAGAATGGCATGTAGATAACTCAAAATGGTTAGAAACTATTTATGGGAAAATCAATAATGGTATTTTATTGATAATTGATTACGCTAAAGAAGCAAAAAAATACTATAACTCTAGGAATTCAGATGGGACGATAGTTTCATATGAAAATCAAAAAATGAAGAATAATGTCCTAGATTCTCCTGGAAATTGCGATTTAACATCTCATGTGTGCATAGAAACTTTAATTAATGATGCTGAGACTCTTGGATTTAATACTGATGGCGTAACTAAACAAGGAGAGGCTTTGTTGGCGCTTGGATTGGCTGAGAGACTTAATGGGATTCAGAAAGAATTTAAGGAGAATTTATCAAATGCTCTTTTAAGAAGAGAGGCATTACTTAGACTCGTAGATCCTGTTTGTTTAGGTGATTTTAAGTGGTTTGTTTTTAAAAAGTTTAATGAGAAGAAAATGAATATAAATTCAGCCTGTTTGCGTTAAGAAAAAAACTTTAAAAATAATGAATCTTCTACGTCATCATATATATCAACAGCACCAATTTCTTTCGGTAATATAAATCTCATTTTGCCATCACGAACTTTTTTATCACCCATAAGTATTGTTAGAACATCTTCTTTATTTATTGCGGGGATCTCGGTAGGAAGATCAAAACTCTCTAAGAGAATTCGCTGTCTCTCTAATTCTTCTTTAGACCATAACCCTTTTTCAATTGCTATTTTTCCGACAATATTCATACCAATTGATATTGCCTCTCCATGCAGAAATTTGCCGTATCCACATAAATTTTCAATAACGTGACCAAAAGAATGACCATAATTCAATATTGCTCTAACACCATTTTCATGTTCGTCTTGAGAAACAACATTAGACTTTGTTTTAATTGAACTATTAATTATTTTAATTAAATATTCATTTTTGAGATTTATAAGTTCATTTTTGTTTTTTTCAATTTCTAAGTATTCGAAAAGTTCTTTATCTCTTATTACTCCGTATTTTATTACTTCGGCCATACCTGCACTAAATTCTCTTTTGGGCAAACTTTTTAAAGTTTCAGGATCAATAAAAACTGCTTTAGGTTGATTGAAAGCTCCAATTAAATTCTTACCTTTTGGATGATTTACTCCTGTTTTTCCTCCCACAGATGAATCAACCATTGATAATAATGTTGTTGGAATCTGAATATATTCGATACCTCTCAGCCAAGTCGCAGCAGCAAAACCACTTACATCTCCAACAATTCCTCCTCCAAGAGCAATAATTATTGAATTTCTATCTAAGCCAAATTCAAATGCTACATCATATATTTCACTTAAGGTTTTTAAGTTTTTATGTGATTCTCCAGCCTTGATAAGGAACATTTTGGCCTGAAATTTATTATCTTTTAAATTATTTAAGAATTTCTCACCATACAAATTTGATATTTCTTCATTTGAAATCACAAGTATTTTTCTTTTCTTTGTTATTCCAATTTTTAAGAGTTCTTCGCTGATATTATTCAGTATCCCTGCTTCTAAAGTTACTTCGTATGACTTATCACCTAATGGGACTAATATTTTTCTCTTATTCACAATTGATTACCTAGTTAAAATTTATAAATATTTGGTATTAAATACTTTATATATTAGCAAAATCTAAGCTCTAGATCCTTAAAAATTCAGTTGTTAAGAATTAGAAATGGTAATAAAATCATGCTATGAGTTTTAAAAAAAATATAAACGATATCAAGAAAAATTATTCCCTAGGAATAATTGGAGGTGGTCAACTGGCATTGATGTTAACCGAGGCAGCAAAAAAAAGAGATTTAGAAGTATGTGTGCAAACAAAATCTTGTGATGATCCTGCCGGTTCAAAAGCAGATCATGTCATAGAAGCTGATCCTTTAAAGATAAGAGGGAATAAATCATTAATTAATGAGTGTGAAAAAATAATTTTTGAAAATGAATGGATAAAAATTGATAAATTAAATTTAATTAGCAATAAAGATATTTTTGTTCCAAGCCTTAATGCAATTAAGCCATTAGTTGATAGGTTTTCTCAAAAAAAATTAATAGATAGAATGAATATTCCCTGTCCAAAATGGATAAGTATTGAAGATTTTAAAAAACTCTCGGATGAGGAAATCAATAATTGGACTTTTCCTCTAATGGCAAAATCAAATAAAGGTGGATATGACGGCAAAGGGAACAGAAAAATAAAGACAAAAGAAGATTTAGATTCTTTTTTAACAGAGAATAGTTCTAATGAATGGTTAATAGAAGAATGGATAGAGTATGAAAAAGAACTGGCTCTTGTTGGCTCGAGAGATAGGACCGGTAAGATAAGATTCTTTCCAATAGTTGAGACATTCCAATCAAACCATGTTTGTGATTGGGTTCTTGCACCTGGAACAAATGAATATGATTTGAACTTATTTGCAATAAATATTTTCTCTTCAATAGTCAATGAACTTAATTACGTTGGAGTTTTAGCTATTGAATTCTTCTATGGCCATAATGGTCTTTTAATTAATGAAATAGCTCCTAGAACACATAACTCAGCTCATTTCTCTATTGAAGCTTGTACTTCAAGTCAGTTTGATCAATATGTTTGCATTTCTTCTGGGATAATGCCACCTGAAATTAAAATGAACTGTGAAGGGGCAATTATGATAAATTTGCTGGGATTAAAAAAGAACTTCCCAATCTCAATGGAAACCAGAATTAAAATGTTATCTGAAATTGAGGGTTCTAATATTCATTGTTACGGAAAATCTCGAGAAATTCTGGGAAGAAAAATGGCTCACATTACATTTTTATTAAATGGTAAAACGCATTCAGAAAGATATGATGAGGCACAAGTTTTGTTAACTATGGTACGAGACATATGGCCATCTCCAAATGGATAAAAAAATAAGTTAGAGTTAAGTCACTGGATCTTTGGTTAAGTTCTTCTTTATGTGCTCTGATCTGACTCTCTTTCGACATGAGGAGACTGTCGTGATGCGGTAGTAAACCGATCTTGTAATCGGAAACGAAAGCCCACTTTGAATCCTCTTCTGGCATTTCCAGGTCGATGCAGCAGAGAACTGACGGGGATCCGGTGTTACCTATCAAACTGCTTGCAATAACAAGCTTTTGGTAGGTATTTTATTTTTTTGGAAGAACTGAGCTGTTCTTATTCTCTGTCATTGTAAATAATTTATTTGCCAAAATACTTGACGATCTATTTCTAATGTATCTATATTAATAGTACACATGTATTATTATGTAATGACTTTAGGAGGAGCTGATGTTTGGACTAATTTTTCTTACGGTTATCGTAATGAGTCCCCAAGTGGTTGGTTGCTTAGCCCAGACCGCAGAAGATTAATGTTATTTATAAGGAATAAAAAATCTCCAAGAAATAGTATGAGAATTTTTGCTCATACATATTATGCAAATGATCTTGGTGAGCCAAAGGCAATTAAATCATCCACTCAAATGTATTTGGATAATGCTTGGGATAAATGGCATGACCTTCAATTAGAAGGTTGGACTTTTGAAGAACTTGAATTACCTGAATCTGTATGACTAACTTAAATCCAATCAAAAAGAAATTATCAAAAATAGATAGAAAGATATCTATGCAAGACCCATCAAAATTATTAGCAGAATTTTTTAATGGTGTTGTCATTGAACTTGATGAAGAATATAAATATGACTCATAAAGAATTGATAGATCAAGTTTCCGCAAATTTATTTAAACAAAGTGGAAAGTTAGAAAGCCGAAGATCTTGGTTGGCGATGAGAAATTATCTTGAACAATTAGATACCGAACAACTTAAATCCATACTTAAGGACCACGGATGATTTAAAAACTTTATTTAGTTTTTATTTTTTTCTTAATTCTCAGAAAACCGTAAGTTGCAAAGCCAACCAAAAACATATCTAAGTAAATATGCCAAGTAGGAAAAATCTGGTGTATTAATTCCATTAACGTTTTATTGCCACTTGCCAATAAGGATAATCTAAATTTGATTTTTCTCTCATCAATTGTAATTTTCTAGAATTTATTTTTACTACTATTCCATCTGTTGGATATTTACTAAAAAGTTTCCCTTCTAGCCATTGTTTTCTAAATACTTCAACTTGGCTCGTAAAGTTGCATGAAATATCCTGAGGGATCGTGAAGCCAAGCTTTGAAAGACTCTTTTTGGACTCATATTGGTTAAGTGTTGAATTAAGTATTTGAAATGCGCAGAAGCTAAGACTTTCAGAAAATCCTTCTTTAGCTCTTAGAAAGCCAGAAGCGATTCTCTGGGAGATATTTGGAATTTCGTTGGGTGCATATAATTCACCTCTAACTTGAAGAACTCCTCGTAAAGGAAGATTATTGGGAATGTCTTGGACTTTAATAAGTTTACTAGTAACGTCTGCCCCTTTTCTTGAAATTGCTTTCTCCAGTGTTCCATCCCTATATTGCAAAGCAACAGCACAACCATCAATTTTTGGTTCAATTAATAATCTGGTATCTACTAATAATCCTTTCAAAAATTCATCTATTGAATCCTTTTCTAATGTAGGTAAAACTAGTTTATTTTTCTTTTTAAAGTAATCACAATAAGGGTTTGTTCTTAATAAATTTTTCTCAAGTTGGTCGAACTGCTTATCAGAGATTAAAGCATTACCATTTCTATAATTATCGTCATACCATTCAATTCGTTCTTCTAAATAAGTCTTCATTTAATACGATGGCTTTAGTTTTTGGCTAGGTATCCAACTTGGTTTATCTATAATCCATTTTTCTCTATCTTCATATTTAACAGTCCATAAAAGAAATGAAGAAATTTCTTTTAGAGTTATGCCAACCAAATATCTTGTTTTTGGACTTATTGATATAAATCCAATTAATAATATTAATAAAATAAGCTTAAAAATATATTTAATCATTTAAAAACTCATCGTAATTTTTGCGAACTTTTTTAATTAATGCAATTCTTATAACCTTCAATCTTCGCTAGTTCATCAATATTCAAACCTGTTTCTTCTAGTAAGGTTTCTCCTATATCGTCCTTATTAAATTTAGTTAAAGCTCCTTTTGTAGAGTACTTAACACATTGGTTTTTGTATTTTGCTTCTTTGACAACAGGAGATAAATAAAAACCAAACAAGATGATAAAAGCTCCAAAGGTTACAACTTTTCTATGGTTTTTCCACCATTCATAAAATTTATTGGACACGAAAAATAAATTACTATTTTCTATTTTAAATTTATTTTAAACAAATTACTTTAGAAATTTAAGGATTGGTTAATTTATTGTTTTTCATTAATAGATTTAACCCAAGAATAATATCTTGATTTTCTAATCCTTTGCTCTTTCGAGACTAATCTATCCGCAGATTCTAGGGGTGATTCTCCTTTTTCAACTTTTGTTGTAATAGAAATACCAAAACCTTTTGCTTCAATTTTTGCAATGCCACCCTCTAAAAAAAATAAAAAAGACCAACCTTTGTTCCATCCTAAATAGAAGGGATTTCGATACATTGCATTCTTTAGGTGATACTCTTTAAATGATATTTTCCTTTTCAAGGAGTTACTTGTATTCACTATTACCAAATAAGAAGTTTACGGCTGATTATTTCTGGAAAGTAATTTTAGTATTTAAATAATTACCAGAGGAATACTTGACGTCTACGAATAGTACATTTATATTAATAGTACAACTGTATTATTTTCATGACTTCAGGAGTCGCTAATGTTTGGACTTATTTTTATCGTGGCAGCCTTATTGACCCCCCAACTGGCTGGTTGTTTAACAAAAAAAGTGGTTTATTAATTTTTTTTGAGAGTTATAAGAAATCTGTATCTAATAACTTAAAAGTATATACTCATCTTTTCTATGCAAATGAATTAGGTGAACCAGCCCAAATTAAAAATTCAAGAATTCACTCTATTGAGTGTGCTTGTGAAACATGGAATGAATTAATTTCAGGAGGTTGGCAAATTGTTACTAATAAATTTCAGTAAACATGATCAAGGTAAATCCATCAAAATGGGAATATCTAAAAGAATCTACCCTAAAACGAAAACGAACAAAGATTTGCATTACTTGCAATCACTTTCGCTACAGCACTACAGAAACTTTTGCTACTATCTTGATCTGTCCAAAATACGAAAAACGCATACCACAGGGTGATCATTTACTTAAAGGTTGTGAGTATTGGCAAAAAAATAGGACGATATTTTCTCCTGAAGCATCTTAATTTTTTTCTACTTAAACTTCTCTAGGTAGAGATATTTATTTATGTAAACAAAGCATTATTTTATACAACTTAAATAATTTTTTTTAAGTAATTTGGGAACATGATTCAATTCTACTTTTCCATATTTTTATTAGTTGTGCTTACATTTTTTGCACTTTTATTAGATGCACCAGAATTGGCTTCTTTAATTCAAACATTTTAGAAAATCATAAATCAGCATTTTTACTGATTTACTTTATTTATAAGTAAGTCGTAGGTTTAACTTGTTGAATCGGAGGGATCTAATGATTGACAGTCCACCAGAGGAGTTAAATTATAAAATTTAAATCTAGATAAAACTAATGCTAAATCTGGAATGGATCTTATACTTGAGATTCATTCCTTTTTAATTTCTTTCTTAAAAGATGTAAATTATAAAAATTCAATTTTTAAATTAAAAGTCTGTTCATATAAAAATTATTTGATGCCTAAGCCTTTTCTTAGATAGTTTCTAACTTTACCTGAAACCAAAGCCATTTTTTTGTTCTTCTTTTTCTTCCCATTCATTCATAATTAGTTTTAGTAAACTTTTTATTTCTAAATTCGAAGCATCAGTATTTTTTTGAAGATTTATACAAATATTTTTAATTTCCTCAAAAGCATTATCGATTAATATTGTTTTTTGATCTGGATTAGCCATAGAATTTTAAAAAGCTCCATTACAGTTAAAACCACTGCAGTTAATGATCCTAAAAATGTTCATTATGAAATTATGAAATCTTTCATCAAAGAAAAATGCCCAGGTCGTAAATATTGCAAAACCAGAAACAGCAAAAGCAGCATATTGAAGCCAATGTATTCCATAGCTATCTATTCCATTTTTATCAAAATCAGAATTACTCAAATGTTTTTTTTCTTATGATAAAAATTTTTTTTTTAAAAGGAGAGTTTGTTTTGAACGAAAGACTTATTTCTTCTTGAATCCTTGATATGTTGCGCTTAAATAAATCCTGGAATTATCCACCCAAAAAAACCGTAGTTTATTATTAAAGCTAAAAAACCAACCATAGCTAATCTGCCATTTGTTATTTCGGCATTTTTCCAAAATTTGCCCATATAGTTTGTAATTTGTTTAGAATTTTTATCTATCAAATAATTTGGTTCTAAAGGTTCCTGTAACCTTTTGATAGTGTATAAAGAGAATTGGATTGTAATTGCGATGATAACAACTATAAAACTAGTAAGAGCATCCATTTTTTAATTTCATTTGTAATCAATAACTAGCCAAAGAGTAAATGAGATTTGTATGTATAAAACATTTCCTTATTTCTGCTTTTTTGGCATAGGAAACCTTATTTTTAATTATTAATTAATGTAACATATTTAAAAAAAATTAGTATGAATTCTTACTTTTTCTTCGGATTTCACATTTTTATAGCCTATTATGTAACATTTATGTACCAGTTATATTGAAAGATTAGACTTAATTGAATTAAAAAATTTGTTTTACTGTCTTATTTCTCCAGGCCAGATAGACTATTTAAAAATTTTTTTTATAGGGATATTTATTCAATATTATTTATCTAAATTAATTTTGAGAACTAGAAAAGATTACTTTTGTTTAATTTCTGGAAGGTAAAATTTATTGCCCAATGTATAACCAATCGACATTAGTACGAACCCAATAAGTTGAGGTAAATGAGAATTTGCTAGAGAGATTTTTTCAATCATTTCTCAATTCATAAAACAATATATTAATAAAAAAATCTTAATTATGTTAATTTATTTTTTTTTGATTCTTTAATTTCTCCAGATTTTTTTAGTGAATTAACAAGTCTTTCATTTTCTGTTTTTAAATTTTCTAATGCAGATTTTGTGAATTGTTCTTTGGCCTCAAATTTTGCTGAACTTATAACTTTTTTATTAGGCAGTTTTTTCTTCGGATCTGGCTTCATATTAAAAACTTTTTAAAAATTTTAAAAGTTATTTTTTTTGTGTTAGGTATTATTTTTTACATTTTTCTGGTTAATAATATTTGTTTACATAAACAAATTAATCTTTATCTTTTGGGAGTCTTAACCATCCTGTAGTCCATTCTGATTTTAGTTTTGCCCATGAGATCCTTTTAATATCTTTTTTGTTTTTGGTAGGAAAAATATCAACCCATCTATCCTCATTTTTACCACCATAAGCTTTAACTTGAAAATGCCTATTACCATTAATAGTTTTTGGTGATGTCCAACAAAGAGTAGGAGGCCATTTCATGAGAAATTTTTAAAAGTTAAAAAAACTAAAGGTTGCCTTGCCCGGTCAAAACTAAACCATAATATGCGATCGTACCAAGGATAAGTACAATACCTAGTATTCTGATAATCATGCTTTATTATTTTAAATTCAAATTATATTAAGGAAGTTTTGTAAATTTAAGTTAAAGATTTAATATTTTCTAATTTTTCTTTTTGTTATTTCTAACTATCGAGTGGCAAGATTCAGGATGCCATTCATTCTGAATCTTGCCAATGAAATCATAAATAAATGAATCTGGACATCCAGTTTCTTTTTGAAGTTCAGAAAGTTCTTCTTTAATGGATTCGTAAACACTCGTTATTATACCTAAATTTTCTTCTTGGGAGGGAGCCCATTTTTTATTCAACATTACAATTTTTTAAATTATTTTCCACAATATCGTAATAGGTTATGTCTCCATAATCAGCATCTGAACAACATAAATCTCCATATAGTTCTTCTAACAAATCGTACGCATCTGAATAATTATCAAAACTTTGAGCTGTTAATTCGTCATCTTTCCCATCAATTCTAATTATTTTGTAGATCATATTTTACTTAGATGCTAAAAGTATTTTTTTTGATTCATTAGTTTATCCTATAAATAAAAATCTTATTTAGGAGTATTGGTTGGGTAAAGCTTCTGAATTTTATTTTTCTGAATTTCTATTTTTCTTCTTTCATATTTTTTTGCCATTATTTTTCTGATAAATAATTGTGGGATAAGCCAAACTAACGCGATAGCTATAGCCATGAATGCAGGATTTCTCCACGTTAACCTAATAAACTCTTCTATAAATTCTTGATTGAAAATTTCCATAAATTAAATTTTGATGTTAAAAATATCTTTGCTTTCTTTTATAGAATCTTTTAAATTTCATAATCCATAATAACCTTAAAAAATCTAATAAGGAATTTTATAAATTTTTTCTTTTTCTAGTTCATTTTATTTTATATTTGGATTTAGATTAATTTTGTATTTTTAATTTTGAGATGTCGACTTATCTAATTACAGGATCAAATAGGGGTATTGGATTAGAACTATGTAGGCAAATTCATAAGAGGGGAGATAATGTAATTGCAACCTGTAGGAAAGCTTCAAAAGAACTTAGAGATTTAGGAGTGAGAATTGAAGAGAATATAGAAATTTCTTCTGATGAGTCGATAACAAATTTGTGTAAAAAACTATCTGGAGTTAATTTAGATTGCTTAATTCATAATGCAGGAATTTATGAATTTAATTCTTTCGAAAACTTAGAAAAGAAAAGTATTTTGCGTCAATTTGAAGTCAATGCATTGAGCCCAATATGTATGACTCAATCACTTAAACACCTTTTAAAAAGATCTTCTAAAGTGGCTTTTATCACGAGTAGAATGGGATCTATTGAAGATAATACATCAGGAAGTTCTTATGGTTACAGAATGTCTAAGGTTGCCTTGTCCATGGCAGCAAAATCACTTTCCATAGATTTATCAAGGGAAGATATTTATGTAGCTATTTTGCATCCTGGGTTAGTGAGTACAAGAATGACTGGCTTTACAAGAAATGGAATTAGTCCTGAAGAATCAGCAAATGGCCTTTTAAAACGTATTGATTCTCTAAATAAAAATAACTCGGGTACTTTTTGGCATGCTAACGGAGAAGTTTTGCCTTGGTAATATCAATTTATTTATATTGAAGAGATTTATATCTTTAATTTGTTAAAAAACTTTTAAATTTTTAATGAATTTCTTTCCTTGTTTAATTCTTTTGGTTATCTTTAGAAAAACATTAGTAAAGGAGGTGATTCATTGTCGTATCTACCGAAAAATGCGGTTATCAAAGGGGCCGTGAATTCAGTATCTTCATCACATTCATCGGTCTCTTTTTCTTTGATTAAGAAAAAAGGTTTTATAATCAACAGATTTATATAAATCAGTTACTTAATAATTAAAAGCTCTGCATCTCATGAAGTTGCAGAGCTTTTTTAATGAATTTAAATAATCTTTCAAAATTTAGTCTATCTTTTTTGGCCGAAGTAAATTAAAGCTAAAAAAGATAAAGTGCTTACCAAAGCGATTAAGTACCACCCAGTTGAGGAGTTGCTAGTTACTTCGTTCATTTATTTTGATTTATCGGAGGAATTAATTATCTGAGTGAAAATCACAATGGATATCATTAAAAAAACTAAAAGGATGTAAGTTACGTTCATTTATAGAAAAATGCTAATTATTAAAAAGATTATTCCTAGAACTACAGTAACAATTGCTCCATCTACTAATAAGTCTTTCCATGTATAACTTTTAAGCATCCTTGTTTTATCTTCTTCACTCATAAGGTTCTTTAACCACGTCCAATCTAAAAGCTGTGTCAATGCAACACCAAAAATTAAATGACCAAACAAAATACCAAGTAGATCAATTCTAGAAATATCTTTAGTGAGACTCGTAATAATAAAAAAGTCCACTAGCTTTTTTCTTTATTAGATAAGGCTCCACCTTCTTCTTTGTATTTTTCCCAAGCTTCACTTATTTTCGCTTTAGAGAAATTTTGTTTTCCCTCAGAGAATTTATTTTTGAGGTTATTTAAACTATTAGTCAGTTCTTTTTTTGTTGGTTCATCAAGAAAGTTTGATGTTAATTTCCATAGATACCAGCTACTAGCTAGAAGAAGAATTAATCCCAGTAATTGCATATTAGTTTTTTACCATCCTACAACTTTTCAAATGGTTTCGATAAATTAATTTATTTAATACCAGTAGAAATTTTTTTTGACCTAAATGAAAATTAAAACCTTAACCAGTGGAAAAATATTCTATCAAGTAGCCATATAGTTAGACCCCCTTCCAGGAAAGCCAACCAATACATCCCATAATCAGAAAATCCCATTTGCTCTTTTACTGTTTTAATTAATTTTTTGTGAGCTTGAATGAGATCTTTCATGAAGAATAAAATTTTTAAACCTGCTGATTTTCTTTTATTAAGAATCCCTTACCATAACAAGATAAACAGGTTTTAGTTTCATCTAATGAAATTCTTAGAAAACCTGCTCCATTACATCTAAAGCAATTTACTTTAGAAGTTGAGTAAAGTTTTGACTTGATTTTAGCAGCACGATTTAAGTAAAAAACAGTTTCTTTACGACCGTTAGCTTGAGCAGCTTTATTTAAAAGCTTTTTATAACTGACTTTTAGTTCTTGGGTATTCATCTTTTGTAAGAAACAAGGATTCGGATACAGGGAAAATAATTGTTTATATAATTAAAAACTAGAAATTTTCCGTTTATATTTCTGATCAGATCTCTTATGGAGATTAGAACAATATAACTAGAATTTGCTTTATATGTTTAGTATCTGGAGTATTCACTTGTATATTTAATAGAAATTTTATATTTGACAAATTAAAAATATTTTTGGGTAATCATTCAAGAAATAATTATTTCGTTCTAGAAAGTAATTTTTAAAAATTTTGTTGTTTAAAAAATTTTTTAGCTCTAATAAATCATCCAGCCTTTTTAAGGTTTTTTACTAAAAAATCATTTTCATTAGTAAGAACTTTGAGTTTAGATTTTTCCAACTCTTTTCTGATTTCGGGGTTCAAATCCTTTTTTGTCTCATTTAGATTCATAAGATTTGTTCTTAAAATTATTTAAAAGACAGTTGAGATCATAGTGATCCCAAAATAAATTTGTGGATAGTTTTTTCTTAAAAGAAGATAATATTTTATTTTGCACATAGAAATTCAAATTTAATCAACATATTGTGGAAAACCCTGTTGAAAAACACATAAAAAGTGGATAACTCTTCGGGAGCATTATCAAAACAAGCTTTTCTGGAAAAATTTTTAAGTATTAATACTTCATCAAAAAAAATAAAATATAGTTTAAAAAGTAACATAATCTCTTGTTATAACTATGGGATCATTACTTTTTAAAAAAGATAAATTTTCTATACAAGAAGCTCATGTTGATAAAAAATTCAAAAGGGTTTTTTTTCATGATGTATCAAATTGAAAATTAAAGTGAAGAAAAATCAATCTAAACTTGAAATTTTTAATTTTTGTCATAGCTGATTAAAAATTGTTTAATTCGGTTTTCTCTATGGCAACAATTCCCAAACGCAAGATTAATCAAATAGGTTTATATAAGTAAATATTCAAAATGACAGAAGAAAAAAAGGATTCAAAAAAATGTTCTGTAAAGAAAAACATTATGTTTGCCTATGGTTCTATACAACTTGGTTCTAGTTTCGTATCGGCAATAGCTTTAGCTGCAATTGCTTTTGGATTCTGTTCAGTAAAAAAGGAATCTAAACTTTTTAATAAATGTGTTGCAGAAATAATTGAAGATGGTGGCACCAATTCTGAGGCTGTAAGGTATTGCAATGGGGGCAATTAAACCCCTCTCAGATTAATTAAATGGATTCAACTTGTGATTTGATTATTGATTCTTTTAAAGAAGAGCCAATTGGAGAAACTGATCATTTTATTTGGTTCATAACAGATATTGGCATTGTTGCCCTATTTAAAAGAGAGGAAAACTTTGAAACTTATAGTTCGAATGTTGAAATTGAGGCAAATAAAATTGCTTTAGACATAACTAAAGAAGAAAAAGAGTACCTCAAAATAAAAGAGAGACAGCTTTTCTTGTTTTATTCATAATCTAGGATTTAGTTCTTGATTTAGTAAGATGGCTCAAGGTTAAAGGCCGGCTCCATAATATTGTTTTCGCTAATTAATTCATAGGTTAGCTCTTTATTTAGGGCATTTATATAAGATGTATAAAGTTTTCCCCAAACAAATTCAAATTCATCTTTACTTAAATTCTTGAAAAGAATTTCTCCTTTGAAGTAAATGTGATAAGAATCATTCATCATGGAAAATTAATCTTATCCTTTTTAACGCAGTGAGATATGTATGTAGTATTAGGTGCTACTAAAAAGATATTTATATTCAGAAGTTAGAAATGCTTTTAGACTATTCTTGTATTCATTTTTTGTTTTTTGAATAATCCGACTGTCTCATCAAGATCCATACACGGCTGAATACTTATATCCATTAACCTTCTCCAGGGATGCCATTGCTTCCAAATTGTCTCAAGAGAATCTGCACTTACTACAGAATGTCCAATCCCATTTTGAACCATAAAAATCCAAGAATGAACCTCATAGTTTTCAGGTCTGTTTTGGGGACCACCTGATTCGTACCAATTAATTAGCATTTCTGCCCCTTCTTCTTGATCTTCGCCATCTGTAAATTCGTAGGAAATTAAATACCTTTGCATATAGATATTATTAAAATCTCTAAACTATTTTAACTCTAGATTTAGATATTGCCTCCCAATTTAATTAATGCTATGAAGTTTATATAAAGTGATTGTTTTGAAATGACCGAAAGATTTGGGAAAATTAAAAAGAATATTTTGACTAATTTATCTTTTATAAATAAGACAATCTTGAAGTATTTTCAAAACCATGATCTGTTCGTATAGCTCCAGTTATCAGATAAAATTTGATACTTTTTAAAATACCTTAAATTAGTTACCATATTTGTACTGTATAGATACCAATGATAAATAAAAAGGATCAAAGTGATCCAATTGATAATTTAGAGTATGAAAAAGTTCTAGAAGAAGAAATAATTAATTCGTACGAAAGTAAATTTCAGAAAGATACTGAAGAAGATATTAAAAAAATTAAATTCTACAGACTCAAAAGAACTCCATTAGAAATATTAAATAGATCATTTTTCTTTTTCTTTATTGGAAGTTTTCTTTTCTCTTTGTTTTTAGCTTATTCAGAAAGTAGGTTATGGTTCATACTTTATGTAATAAGTGCATTGTCATGTGTTTTCTATACTCCTAATAGAAAGGCACTTAAAGAATTAATAGCAGCTTGGCCAAATATAGAGGATCTTATTAAAGGGAGGAGTTTGTGGAGAAAAGGCAAGTAAATAGATTATGAAATCGTTAAATTCATTTAAAAAGTGGTTATTAAATATTCTTGTGCCATACATTGAGGGCACCAACAAGAAAAAAGAGGATAAAAAATGAGTCTAATATCGGTTGGAATTATTGTTGAAATATTTTTGTTTGTGGGAGTTTTTTTATGGGTTAGGAAACTAACTAGTAAAGAAGGTAGGCAACCATCTCTATCAAAAAAAACAATTAAAAATCTCAAATTTTAGAATTTTGATCACAAAATAAGGAATCTTTATAAAGAGATCAAATTTATGGGAAAATTCTTTACTTTTTTCCTCTCACTTTGTGTATGAAATCAGTTAGAACATCTATATCGTTTTTAAAAAATATGGTTTCCTCCATTCAAGGTCTTGCTCCAATAACTAATCCATTAAATAGTGTCTTAATAGAAAAGAAACTAATAAATGTTGATCAAAAGTTCATTCAACTTGTCTCTTTAGCAGAAGGATTACCTCGTACAGAAGTCATCGAAAGTGGAAGGAATTATTGGAGAGGTGTTTGTAGAAGCTTAATCTTTAGATTTCCTGATGACCTTGAAATTTTAAAGCTTGATGTAAGAAGTTATGTAGATAGATCAAAAGGAATCATTCAAATAAGATCTGCAGCAAGATTAGGCCAATCAGATTTAGGCGTTAATCTAAGAAGAGTGGAATACTTGTTTAATCAATTAGAGAAATTTTAATTAATCTGTTTTTTATAAATTTAAGGTTCTTTTTACTAAATAGTTGTGCTTTAATTCATAAGAATATTTGAATTGCCATGGTAAAGATAATCTTAGTTGGAATAATTGTCGCGCTTGTATATTCTCAACCTGACCTTCGTCTTACAGTCGCTGATTGGTTAAAAGCAGCTTCTGATTTTCTTATTGAATCAGTACAAGTAAAACCTTGAATTAATTTTTAATGAAACATTAAAAAAGACCTGAGACAGTAATCATTTGTTTAATGCATACAGCTACGAAAATAAATATTATTATCCTGCTTAATATGTATTTCACTTAAACAAATAAATAGTTTTAGGAACATAATAGAAAATTTTTTTGAAATTTTTGAATAGTTAACGATAATAAGGGATATGAAGCTTAGATTATTTGAGTTCTATTTTATTAAAGACTATTTAAGGCCTTGGTTTGGTCTTATTTATTCTTTATTCTTTCTGTTTTTTTTAGGTGCAATTGGCTATCGAATAACAGAGGGATGGGAATGGAGTGATTGCTTATGGATGGTTCTAATCACAATAACCACTATTGGTTTTGGAGAAGTTCAACCTTTAAGTCCTGAAGGCAGGATCGTAACTGTTTTAGTAATCGTGGGCGGATTGATCTTTATTCAATTTACCTTTCAAAAAGCTGTTAGATTATTCGAATCCGGCTATTTTCAAAGAGTAAACGAATTACGTTTTAAAAGACTTCTTAGAAAAATGGAAAATCATGTAATTTTGTGCGGATATGGGAGGGTTGGTCAGGAAATATCTAACCAAATAAAAACGCAAAATATTCCAATTATTGTCGTTGAGAGCGATGAAGATAGAAAAAAGATTGCTGAAGAAAATGGTTTAGAAGTGCTTTGTGCTGATGCGACTCTTGATGAGACTTTAAAACTGGCAGGGTTAGAAAAATGTAAGAGTTTGGTTGTTACTTTGCCTAATGACGCTGCAAATTTATATGTGGTTTTAAGTGCTAAGGGGATAAGAAGTTCTATAAGGGTAATAGCAAGAGCGGGAACTGAAGAAGCTGCAAGTAAGTTGAGATTAGCCGGGGCAAGTATAGTTGTAAGCCCTTATATAGCTGCAGGTAGAGCAATGGCCTCAATGGCTTTAAGACCAATAGCCATTGATTTTCTAGATCTTTTAGCAGGAAGTGAATGTGAAATTGAAGAATTTGAATTAAGTAATGATATTAGTCTTTTTGAAACTGCAGAGAAAAGATCACTTTCTGAACTTGGAATAGGCAAAAAGAGTGGTGCAAAAATATTAGCCATTAAAGAAAATGAAAAGTTGTTCACTAATCCTGGAGGTAATTTCATACTTCAACCAGGTCAGGTATTAATAGCCTTTGGTAGTAAAGAACAGCTAAATATTTTGAACGGATTATTAGGAAATCTTGTCGTGGCAGTAGAACTATTAAAATAGTTAGATCGAGATTCAGAATTAATTGCTA
>CACNMX010000003.1 GCA_902621675.1 uncultured Prochlorococcus sp.
TTTTGGCATCATATCAGGAGTTGCAATAAGTAGATCAAACTCCATATTTCCTTTGTTAATGCTTTCTACAAGATCTTCTTCGCCAAATAAATCTGCACCAGCAGCCTTAGCTTTCGATACATTCTCACCACTTGTAATTACTGCAATTTTGATGCTTTGGCCAGTACCATGTGGTAATGCAACAGTGGTCCTTAATTGTTGATCAGTATATTTTGGATCAATACCTAGACGTATATGTGCTTCAATAGTTTCATCAAATTTTGCATTAGCATTTTCCTTGATAATACTAAGAGCTTCAAGTGGTGAGTAAGTGCGATCTTCTATCTTTGTTGATAGCGCCGCCATTCTTTTAGATAGTTTTTTCATAATAATATTGGGTGCAAACGGTTATTAACTAACCTCCCCTAAATAGTGAGAAAT
Organism: uncultured Prochlorococcus sp.; assembly: GCA_902621675.1. Taxonomy (GTDB): domain Bacteria; phylum Cyanobacteriota; class Cyanobacteriia; order PCC-6307; family Cyanobiaceae; genus Prochlorococcus_A. Next base: position 421 of record CACNMX010000003.1, read on the forward strand.
TTTGTATTGAACTCAATCAGTGATAGAGACGCCCATATTACGAGCAGTACCCTCAATTACTTTCATTGCTGATTCAACACTAGAACAGTTTAGATCAGGAAGCTTAGTTTTGGCTATTTCTTCTAATTGAGCTTTACTTATATTGCCAGCAGAGCCTTTTGCCGATTCACCAGAACCTTTCTCTATACCAGCTGCTTTTGTTATTAAGACGGAAGCAGGAGGTGTTTTTGTGATAAAAGTAAAGCTTCTATCTTCAAAAACAGAAATCTCCACTGGAATTACAAAACCTGCTTTATCTTGTGTTCTTGCGTTGTATTCTTTGCAAAATGCCATGATATTGACACCATGTTGTCCTAAAGCTGGCCCTACAGGAGGAGCAGGATTTGCTTTGCCTGCCTGTAGAGCAAGCTTGATAACTGCAACAATTTTTTTTGCCATTAGATTAGATAATTTAAGCTGGAGTAGAAAATCATTATTTTACTCGATAAACAAGAACAATTAGAAATTAATTTTGTTTATTGATTTGGGAGAATTCTAATTCTACAGGAGTCTCGCGCCCAAATATTGAAAGTAATGCTTTTAATTTATTTCTTTCTCCGGAAACTTCTATAACTTCTCCTTGGAAATCCTTGAATGGACCGCTAGTTACAATGATTCTATCCTTTTCTTCAATATCTAACTTGATTACAGCTTTTTTCTCTGATGCGCGCTTAAAGATTCTATTAACTTCTTGTCTTGATAGTGGTCGAGGTTTGATATGACCTCGCGATCTTCCGCTGCCTCTACCGTCTTCAGCACCGACAAAGTTAATTACATTTGGAGTACTTTTAACAGCCATCATTGTATCTTCATCCAAAATCATTCTTACGAGGACATAACCTGGGAAAACCTTTTCTTCAGTAGTCTGTCTGCTTCCATCTTTTTTTAATTTAATTCCTGGAGTTTGGGGGATTTCAATTTCAATGATTCTATTATTAACACCTAAAGTTACTGATCTCTGCTCAAGAGTCGCTTTTACTTTTTTTTCACAGCTTGATGCTACTTGAACTGCATACCATCTTGCGATGCTTGTATTTGCTTTTGAAGAAGCAAGGTTTGTAGTTAATTCATTACTCATTTTTCTGGAAGCTTAATTAAGATCTTTATTAATGGATATTCGGGAGATAATTCAACCAAAAATTTGCGAGGCTGCCCATCCATAGAATCTGCTAACAGAAGCAATGGCTGCAGCAGAAAAAGATACCATAATTATAACTGCTACTGATTCGCTAAAAAGTTGTTGTTTGTTAGGCCACACGACAAGTTTAAGCTCATCGTAGGTAGATCTAAAAAAATTATTCTTTTTTTTAGGCTCTTCAACTTCAGGAGAATCCTTTTTAAGAGGTTCTTTATTAGTAGTAGGACTTGTCACAAAATTTTTTTGAAATTAAGCTTTATGCTTTAGTTTTTATTTTAGCTTATTGATTTACTCCTCAGCTAGGTTTGAAAACGATCTCATCTTTTTTAGCAGGGTTAAGTTTAATTGTTATATTTTTTTTATTTTTGAAGTTATCCTCTAAAAGTTTTGCAGCCAAGGGATTTTCTATTTGTCTTCTAAGTTCCCTGCTAAGTGGCCTAGCACCATATTCAGGTTCGTAAGAATCGTTTGCAATTTTGTTGATAACTTTTTTGTCTATAGTAATATTTATTTTCTGTTCAAGTAACAGGTTCTTTAAATCTTCTGTTTGAAGAATGATTATTTTTTGAAGTTCGTCAATAGATAATGGATCAAACCTTACCACTTCGTCAATTCTATTTAAAAATTCAGGTCTAAAAATTGAAGACAATGCATTTCTAATTGAATCATCTAGAGTTTGTTGATCTTTTTCTGACTTTCCCTCACTTTTAGAAATCTTTTGTGAATACTCCAGTATAGATTTACCAGCTAGGTTACTTGTCATAATGATTACCGTATTTTTGAAATCTACAGTCCTTCCTTGAGAGTCCGTTAATCTTCCTTCATCTAAAACTTGCAAAAGGATATTAAATACTTCTGCATGTGCTTTTTCTATCTCATCAAGAAGTATTACTGAATAGGGTTTACGTCTTACAGCTTCAGTTAATTGACCTCCCTCTTCATAACCAACATAACCTGGGGGGGCTCCTAAAAGTCTTGCTACGGCATTTTTCTCCATATATTCACTCATGTCTAATCTTAAAAGTGCGTCTTCTTCATCAAATAAAGCTGTTGCAAGAGATTTTGCTAATTCTGTTTTACCAACACCAGTGGGACCCATAAATAAAAAAGATCCAATTGGTCTTTTAGGACTTTTCATACCAACTCGAGCTCTTCTAATTGCAGCAGAAACAGCTTCTATGGCTTTTTCTTGTCCAATAACTTTTTCACTTAGTTCTGTTTCTAGATTGACTAATTTCTTACGTTCATTTGAAACTACTTTAGAAATTGGTATACCTGTGATTTTTGATATAACATCTGCAATATCATCAGGTTCAACTTGATATTTAAACGGGAAATTTCTATTTTTCTTTATTTTATTAAAGTTCTCTTCAACTTTTTGCATATCATTCTCTATTTCACTTAACTCTTCTTCAAGCTTTTCTAAATAATCTAGATCATTTTCAATTTCTCGATTTGATTTATCTTTAATTTGTTTGGTTAGCTTATCTTCTTCTTTCATTAAAATAGATAATTCCTCCATTTCTTCACGTAAATTGTTCCAATTTTCCAAAAGAACGTTCAATTTTGCCTCTGATTGCTTTCTATTATTCAATAGTTTTTCTTGAGCTTCGATATTTTCTCCTTGCAAATTATTCAATTTTTCATCAATAGTATTAAGTTTGTTTTCTTGTTGGAGAATGATTTGCGGCATATTATTAGACTCGATTTTCAACTGTGCAGCTGCTTCATCAATTAAATCTATTGCACTATCAGGGAGACATTTATCGCTGATGTATCTATCGGCTAATTTTGCAGAATAGTTTACAGCTTCTTCAGAAATTTTTATGCCATGATGTAATTCATATTTCTTTTTGATCCCTTGTAGTATTTTTGCGCTTAATTCTACTGAAGGTTCATTAACAGCTATCTTTTGAAAGCAATTATTTAATGCCTGATCTTTTTCAATAGTTTCACGAAATTTCTCGGGTGTTGTTGTGCCTATACATCTAAGTTCTCCTTCAGCTAGTAAAGGTTTTAAGATATTACTGATATCGGTAGAAGATCTGTCAGAACTTAATATTGAGTGAATTTCATCAATGAATAGAATCATTCCTTGGTTTGGATTATTTAATTCTTGCATTATTAAACTTAGTCTTTCCTCAAGTTGACCTCTAAATTTGGTCCCAGAAACTAATGCACCTATGTCAAGTGAAATAATTTTTAAGTCCTTTAGAGTATCAGGAACTTTTTTGTCTACAATTAACTGAGCAAGTAATTTTGCAATCGAGGTTTTACCAACTCCAGGATTGCCAATAAGTATAGGGTTATTTTTGTTTCTTCTGCAGAGTACCCTCATTAAATTATTGATCTCATTTTCTCTTCCTAATACGGGATCCAGTAAGCCTTTTTTAGCTGATTCTGTTAAATCTTTTCCATAAATTGAAAGAGCATTTTCATCTTTTCCAACTTGTTTTTTGGTTTCAATTTGCAGTTCACTTTTGGGTAATGGAACAATAGCTTTTTTCAATTTTTCTTCTTTAACTAAAGTTTCTTTCTCTGATTCAAAATTAGATTGATTATTTATTTCAATTACATTTCCATAATTAAAAGAATCTTTTGATTGATTAATATTTGGGTAAAACTTTAATTCTTCCTCTAATTTTTCCATTGAAAGGTTTCCTTCTTCAAAAACATAATTTCCAATTCTTAAATCTCTTCCAAGAGCAATTAGTAAATGAGGGATTTCTATTAATCTCGATCCCCATTGGGTTTTAATCTGATTCGCGTTATCTAATAAAATTTCTAAATCTTCTCCGATAGTAAAAATATCTGACTCATTTGTTGGTGTCTCTTCTAAAAAATCTTCTGTTATGTCTAAAACTGTATCTTGGTCGATTGATAATTTTTCAATGAAAGCAAAGAATTCACTTGATGAGAACAATGTATGAATTATGTGTTCAATATTAAATTCGCTATGATCCCATTTTTTTGCGGTTTCTTCCCCTAATAAAAGAAGGTTCCAACTGATATCGCTAAATAGTTCAGGACTGGATGTAAGGGTTTCTCTCATAAACTATAAAACTACAGTTGATTATTAATTAATATTCTAAATAGGATCTGCATTAATAATCATCCAATAATTTTCAAATTGTAAGATGAATTTCAAAAATATTTTTATGAGAGGGCTTGCAGGGAATTTGGAATTAATAAAAGTGCAAACTAATATCTAAACTGTTGTGAAACAAAAATTATAATTGTTTAACATATATATTTCAGATATTAGCCAAATAGTTCAGCTATTAATAGGATTTAAATAGTAATAATTAAATTGTGAAAGAAACTATTGATTTTCTTGTTGATACTGTTGAAGCAAGGCAAGTCCTTGATTCAAGAGGTAATCCAACTGTAGAGGCAGAAGTGTTTTTGGAATGTGGTGCAAGTGGTAGAGCAATTGTTCCTAGCGGAGCTAGCACTGGTGCTCATGAGGCACATGAATTAAGAGATGGTGGTTCGAAATACATGGGGAAAGGCGTTTTGAATGCTGTTAATAAAATTCATGAAACAATATCGCCGGCTTTATGTGGTTTGTCATCTTTAGATCAAACTGCAGTAGATAAATTAATGATTGAAATTGATGGAACCCCTAATAAGTCTAACCTTGGAGCAAATTCAATCCTTGCAGTAAGTCTTGCAACTGCTAGAGCATCAGCGAATGCTTTAGACATTCCCCTATATAGATATCTTGGAGATCCATTATCCAATCTTCTTCCAGTCCCATTGATGAATGTAATAAATGGTGGTGCTCATGCACCAAATAGTCTTGATTTTCAGGAATTTATGCTTGTCCCACATGGAGTTAATAATTTCAGTGAATCATTAAGAATGGGTACTGAAATTTTTCACTCATTAAAATCATTACTTGATCAAAAAGGTCTATCTACTGCTGTAGGCGATGAGGGTGGATTTGCCCCGAATTTGTCATCAAGCGAAGAGGCAGGGGACTTATTATTAGAAGCAATTCAAAAAGCAGGGTTTAAGCCTGGTGAGCAGGTATCTTTAGCTTTAGATGCTGCTAGTACTGAATTTTATAGTAATGGTACTTATAAATATGAAGGGAAAAGTTTAAATAGTTCTGAAATGATTTCATATCTTTCAAGACTAGTTTCTAATTATCCAATAGTTTCAATAGAGGATGGTTTAGCTGAGGATGATTGGGAGGGTTGGTCAGAATTAAACAAAGAATTAGGAAATAAAGTTCAGCTTGTAGGTGATGATTTATTCGTTACTAATACAGAAAGGTTAAGGAAAGGGATTATGGAAAAATCTGCCAATTCAATCCTAATAAAGGTAAATCAAATTGGAACATTAACTGAAACTTTGGAAGCTATTGAGTTAGCTAAAATGTCTGGTTTCACAAGTGTTATTAGTCATAGAAGTGGTGAGACTGAAGATACAACAATTGCAGATTTATCTGTCGCCACAAGATCGGGTCAGATCAAGACAGGCTCTTTGAGCAGAAGTGAAAGGATTGCAAAATACAATAGGCTTTTAAAAATTGAGGAGGAATTGGGAAATCAAGCAAGATTCGCCGGAGCTTTAGGTTTAGGTCCCAAAAATATATAGTTTTTTAGCGCTTAAGTTTTTCTAAACGTGAGCCTTTTCTCATACTTAATTGGCACTTTATCCAGTCAATACTTATTGGTAGTGCAAAAAAAAGTGGCAATAATGCAAAATTATTTTGCTTATTGGTTACAAGTAAAGCAGATGCAATTGATAAGCTTCCTATAAGAATTGAATGGCCTAAAGTTTTTTGAGCTGTAAACATTTTTTTGAATTGCCTATCAGACTCTCCCATTCTTATTTGCAATTGTAAATCGCCCTGCTCTAATCTTTCTAAACTTTCATCTATTCTTTTGGGAATCCCAACAGCTTTTGATCCTAGTTCACCTACTTGCCTTCCAAATTGGTTAATTAAATCGTTGGGAGTTTGATTATTCGTAGTCATAAGTTCTATTAAATAAGGCTTTGTAACTGATACAAGGTTAAACCCTGGATCAAGCATTCTACCAACTCCTTCAAAAGTTGATAAAGCTCTCATCACAAAGATTAAATCTACTGGCAGTTGAAATGGTGTTTCATAAACAAGTTCGTATAAATCTCCAGATAATTTTTCAATGATATTTGGACTAAATGGAGGAGTTAAGGCTTCTTTAAGCATCAATCTGACTAATCTTCTGACTGGTCCTACATCTATATCTTTTGAAATAAGCCCAGCTTGTTGTAATTGATTAACAAGTGATGAGGCGTCTCTAAGAGCAGCAGCCTTAACCATCCCCCCTAATCTTGTTTGAAGATTATTTGAGATATTGCCCATCATTCCAAAATCATAAAAAATCAATTTACCTTCATTTGAAACTGCTAGATTCCCTGGATGAGGGTCTGCATGAAAAAAACCATAATTTACTAATTGTTTTAAATAGCTGATGGCACCTATCTCTGCAATCTTAGGTAAATCAATTTCTTGTGATTGTAATTTTTCTAAATCGCTTATTTTTGTTCCTTCTAAATAACTTAAACAAAGAACTTTTTCACTGCTCATATCCCAAATTACTTCAGGGATTTCAACATTTTCATCATCAAGAAATTGCTGTCTAAATCTTGCTGCATATTGTGCTTCACAATTAAAATCAAGCTCTTTCATGAGAACTTTCCTGCACTCTCTAGCAATTTCAACCCAGTTTCTACCTCGACTCCAATTCTTGTTTTTCTGCAACAATCCTGCTATTTGCTGCATTATGCCCAAATCGATAATAAACAATTCTTTTAAATTGGGTCGTTGTACTTTAAATACTACTTTCTTACCATTTTTTAAAGTCGCTCTATGAACCTGAGCTAGTGATGCTGATCCAACTGGATCACATATTATTTGATCTATTTCATTAAACTTAGACCCTAGTTCATCTCTTATAGTTTCTTCAACTTGCGCAAATGAAAAATTAGGAACTTGATCCTGCAATTTAGACAATTCCTGTATCCAGGTATTAGGAATCAAATCAGGTCTCGCAGATAATAATTGTCCAATTTTAATAAATGCTGAACCAAGCTTTATTAATTGATTAGTAAACCACCTAGCTCTTTTAATTTGGACCCTACTTTTTTCATTGCTTTTAGTTTGGAAAATTGTAAATCTAATATTATCTATCCACAAAATTGTTAAAAGCGAAATCAGAGTGATCCAAATAAGAAAAGCCCTCTTCAATTTTTTTAAACGATAATGAAAAATGTGATAACTCATGTAATTTGATTATTTAAAGTTTTATTAAGGAGATCAATTTGCTTATTGATACCTTCAATTTCATTTAAAGCTTTTTGTATTTTGGAATCTTGATAAGTATTTGAGGACTCATTTTCTTGAATATTTTCCTCTTTTTCCATTCGTGAGGCTTCTTCGATTATGGATTCTTTCAAACTATCAAATTCTTTTTTGATAATTTCTGGAGCATCCTGAGCAATATTTGTTGCTTCTTCAATTTTTTCAACTAATATCTCGTTTAATTTTTCGGTTACTTTCTTAATGGCAGCTTTTAAAAGGTAGTCAGAGTTGGTCATAAAAAATATATTGTTTCTTCAGCAATTGTTTTTTCGATATGAACTCATAATAGATCAATACAGAACATTTCACGTAACTGAACATTTTGATAATTAATTTTTTATGTTTTTCCTATGTAAGTTTGTTTCTATATTATGCTTTTTTCTCTTTTTTCTTTTAACTTATATTTATAAACATGGTTAGGTATTTACATTAAAGATTTCTTCTAACCAAGAGCTCATGTAATTAACTACTAAAAAGGAGTTTTATTAAATTGGAAATCATTGAGTCAGATGTAGTTATTATCGGAGGAGGCCCGGCAGGATGTACTTGCGCACTTTATACATCTCGTTCCAACTTAAAGACAGTAATTTTAGATAAAAATCCATCTGTTGGAGCCTTAGCTATAACCCATCAAATAGCTAATTATCCAGGTGTTCCGGTTGATATAAGTGGTGAGAAATTACTTACGCTTATGAGAGAACAGGCTGTGCAATATGGTACAGACTATAGAAGAGCACAAGTGTTTGGAATAGACGCTAGTGGAGAATGGAAAATGGTTTATACACCTGAAGGCACTTTCAAAGCTAAAGCACTTGTACTTGCAAGTGGTGCAATGGGTAGGCCTGCGTCATTTAAGGGCGAAGCGGATTTTCTTGGCAAAGGAGTAAGTTATTGTGCTACATGTGATGGGGCTTTTTATAAAAATAGAGAAGTTGCCGTTGTTGGAGTTAACAAGGAGGCAATTGAAGAGGCAACTGTCCTAACTAAATTTGCATCAACTGTGCATTGGATTACATCAAGTGACCCTAAATCAGATAATGAAGAAGCTATGGAATTGATGGATAATTCAAATATAAAACATTGGAGTAGAACAAGATTATTAGAAATATTGGGTGATGAAATGGGTGTGAATGGGGTTGTTGTAAAAAATAAGCAAGAAGAAAATCCTATTAATTTAAATTTAGATGGAGTGTTTGTCTATATGAGTGGTTCAAAGCCGATTACTGATTTTTTAGGTGATCAAATTGCTTTAAAAGAAGACGGAGGAGTAATTGTGGATGACTTTATGTCTACAAACTCTGATGGAGTATGGGCTATTGGAGATATAAGAAATACACCATTTAAGCAGGCAGTCGTTGCGGCTTCTGATGGATGTATAGCTGCGATGTCAATTGATAGATATTTAAATAGTAGAAAAAATATAAGAGTAGATTGGATTCATTCTTAAAAAATATTTTTGCTTTAATTTAAAGAGGTGTTGCTTCAGAAATATAAGCAACTCCTCCGTAGTAGCTTAAATCGTCCCTGATGTTATCTCTCATTTTATCTATTAATTCTTGCTCACAAAAAACAATTACATGAGCATTTGCTCCTAATCCTGTAAATTCCATATCTTCAGTAACAACTCTTTCAGGTCCTCTGCCTGTGGCGTGTTTCATAACTGTATATCCAGGTACATTAGCTTTTTCTAATGTTTTAATGATTGCATCTAGTTCTCTTTCACTAAATATCAAGTCTAATCTTTTCATTTTTATAGAGGGGATAATGGGATAATGGTATTTACTAAACTCATATATATAGGAATGCCAAGAACTATATTGAATGGAAAAGTTAGACCTAGTGTAGTTGAAATATAATAACTAGATTTGGCTTCTGGCACCGTCATCCTCATCGCTGCGGGAACTGCTAAATAAGAGGCGCTAGCACATAAAACCACAAATAAAAGTGCGTTGCCAGGTCCTAATGATAAAAATCTTGCAACGAAAACACCAATAAATGCGTTAAATAAAGGCATAAAAATGGCAAAGCCAATCAAGAACGAACCCGCATTCTTCAGTCTCGGTAATCTTTGAGCAGCGACTATTCCCATATCTAACAAGAAGAAGCATTCTGCTCCATAGAATAATTGTCCAGTAAAAGGCTCCATTTTTGCAATCCCTGAGGGATTACTGGAAGCAGTAAGAAATCCTACAATTAAACTTGAGAGCAATAAATAAACTGATCCATTCAAAAGTGATTCGTGTAATATTGCGCTTAGATGCATTTTTCTTGATTTTGGCCTATTTTTGGGAGCTGCAAATTTCACAAGTAATAATCCAACAATTATTGCAGGAGACTCCATTAAAGCTAAGGCTCCAACCATAAACCCATCAAAAGCTATTTTTTGACTTTCCAAAAAACTTTCTGCGGAAATAAATGTAACAGCACTAATTGAACCGTATGCTGCAGCTATTGCAGCGGAATTAAAGACATCAAACTTAAATCTTAAAATTAAAAATCCAATCAGAGGTATTAATAGTGACATTAGTATTGCAGCGCTTAAAGTCGGCAATACTTGATCCGTAAACCCACTTTTCTGTATCTCTATACCTCCTTTAAACCCAATGGCTAAGAGCAAATATAAGGAGAAGAGTTTAGGCAATGGAGCTGGTATTTCTAAATCAGATTTAAATAGTACTGATATTGCTCCAATTAAAAAGAAAAGAACTGGCGGGGCTAATACATTTTGCAGAATTGGATTTATTTCCATAAATTATTAGGCTATTTCATTTAGAGCGGTTTCTAAAGCTTCTTTTCTTGTCTCAATGATTCCTTCAACTCCAAACTTAGCTAATCTATCTTTTACTTTTTCATTGGCCCCAGCAACAAATGCTTTTCTGGAATTATTTTTTGCTTCTTGCATCATATCCTCTATCGCGAGAGTCGCCGTCACTCCAAGTCTTGGTACATCAGTAATATCTAATATTAAAACCTTGTAGTTTCTTACTAGCATCATTCTCTCAGATATACCTTTAGCAGCTCCAAAACTAAGTGGCCCTTTGAGTCTAAATAACATTACTTCTCCTGCACATCTATCTAGTAGAGCTTTTTCATCAGCAGGTAATGCATTTTTAGCTTGATCATTTTTTGATAAAGGATTATCCTCATCCATACCTTCTAGTTGAGTTTCGGTTATTGAATCAATAGTGAGCATATTTGCTATGAAAACACCAACTAATACTGCCCAGATTAGATCCCAAAAAACAGTCATTAGAAGTACGCCGTACATTACCGCAGATGTTTTTAGAGATAATTTGTGAGCTCTTCTCAAGAACCCCCAATCAATAATATCTAGACCAACTTTTATAAGAATACCTGCAAGTAGAGCGTTAGGAATTTGCTCTGCTAATGGTCCTGCCCCTACTAATACTATTAATAAAACAACTGAGTGAACCATTCCAGAAATAGGAGTAGAACCCCCAGATTTGACGTTTATAACGGTTCGCATTGTTGCTCCTGCACCAGGTAATCCGGTGAAAAGACCAGCTACTGCATTACCTATTCCTTGTCCAATTAGCTCTCTGTCAGAATTATGTTTAGTTTGAGAAATATTGTCTGCAACTAAAGATGTAAGTAAAGAATCAATTGCTCCAAGCACAGCCAGTACCAAACCTGCTTGGAAAATAATTGGAAGATATTGATTAAAACTCGGAATATTTAAGGAAGGTACCCCTCTTGGAATATCACCAATTCTAACTAATTCGCCTTCCCCAAACATAAATATTGATATTGGAGTTACTATCAATAATGCTAAAAGAGGAGCAGGTACCCATTGACTAATTTTTCTAGGAGTTAGAAATACTATCCCTAATGTCATTACAGATATACCAATAGCTGCAGGGTTGGGTTGGAAATTAGAAAAAACAGTTGTTAAAGAATCTATTACCTTTCCCTGAGTGGTAATACCAAGTAATGGCCCAATTTGAAGTGCAATGATTATGAAACCAATACCAGACATAAATCCTGATACTACAGAATATGGTACGAGAGTAATATATTTCCCTAGTTTTAAAATTCCAAATAATATTTGTAATAAGCCTCCAATAACTACTGCTGCCATTACTAATGGCAGAATTTGTCCAGCAGATAGATCTTTTGGAACCCCAGCAGCAGCTAAACTTGCCACTACTCCTGCGACCGTCACGCTCATTGGACCGGTAGGCCCACTAACTTGAGCAGGTGTTCCGCCGAATAATGCTGCTAAAAAACCAACTACTACAGCTCCGTATAGTCCATAAATTGCACCGCCAGGCCCTAACGCAGCATTACCAAAAGCAAGAGCGAGAGGTAAAGCCACTACTGCGGCTGTGATGCCCCCAAGAATATCTCCTCTTACATTTTTCAGATGAAATCCATTAATTATTTTCAAAGATGCTCTCCTTAAAATAAATACTTAACTAAAAGATACTATCTCTTAATGACGTAAATTTGTGAAAAATGAAGATTGTGCAAAATATTTTTGTAACTTTTTTTTGCTCACACAAAATAAATTTTAGTTAATTTTCCTGAACAAAAGTAGTCTCTGATTGATTTATGTGCGAGGCGAGCGATTAATGTATTAGATAAATATTTTTCAATTTAAATAATATTCAAATGAATTCGATTATTCGTCCTAGAAGATTAAGAAGAACTGAAGCAATTAGAGAAATGGTTAGAGAAAACCATCTAATGGCATCTGACTTTATTTATCCATTATTTATTCATGAAAAAGACTTTAAAGAGGAAATTTCAGCAATGCCCGGAACTTATAGATGGGATATTAATAGCTTAATAAAGGAGGTTACTAGGGCATGGCAATTGGGAATAAGGTGTGTAGTTCTTTTCCCAAAAGTTAACGATAGTTTAAAGACTGAAGATGGAGCAGAATGTTTTAATGAAGACGGTTTAATTCCTAAGGCTATTCGAATATTAAAAAAAGAGATTCCAGAAATGGCAATAATGACAGATGTTGCCTTGGATCCATACTCTTGTGATGGTCATGATGGATTAGTTGATGAAACTGGAAAAATATTGAACGACGAAACAATCGAAATTTTAAAAAAACAAGCTTTAACACAAGCAAGAGCTGGAGCAGATTTTATTGGTCCTAGTGACATGATGGATGGGAGAGTTGGAGCAATCAGAGCTGCTCTCGATAGTCAAGGATTTAGTGATGTAGGTATTATTAGTTATACAGCAAAATATTCATCTGCTTATTATGGACCATTTAGAACTGCTTTAGATTCGGCTCCTAGAGAAAATAGTAAGAAAATAATTCCAGACAATAAGTCTACATATCAAATGGACCCTGCTAATTCAAAAGAGGCTATGATTGAATCTGCATTAGATCAGTATGAAGGAGCTGATATTTTGATGGTAAAACCAGGAATTTCATACTTGGATATTGTTTATAAATTAAGCACTTTTTCAAATAAACCTATAGCTGCATACAACGTTAGTGGGGAGTATTCCATGGTAAAGTCTGCTGCTATGAAGAACTGGATTAATGAAAAAGATATTGTATTAGAAACATTGCTTAGTTTTAAAAGAGCAGGAGCAAAGTTAATACTCACTTATCATGCTTGTGATGCATCTCAATGGTTGCAGGATACTTAAAAACTCATTATTAGTAAAAATTTGGTTTATTCTTAGAAAAGTAATAAATTAACTACTTTGTTTTGAAGCTTTCACAAGGAGTAAATAGGATTGGTCACATTGCACTTAGAGTAGAAAATCTCGAAAGGGCAAAATCTTTTTATATTAAGCTGGGTATGAATTTAGTTTGGGACGATAAAGATTGGTCTTATTTAGAAGCTGGTAAAGGGAAAGATGGACTTGCGTTATTAGGCCCTAGCTACAAAGCTGCGGGACCTCACTTTGCTTTTCATTTTGAAAATAAAAAAGAAGTGGAAAATATTCAAAATGATTTAAAAAATTCTGGTGTAAAAGTTGGCCCTTTACATGAACATAGAGATGGAACAGCATCTTTTTATATGAAGGATACTGAAGGAAACTGGCTAGAGATGCTTTATGTTCCTCCTGAAGGGATTCAATCGAATGTTTGATTCTTTTTTTTTGTATGCAAGAGAAAAGTTATTCAAAAAAATCATCTTCAAATAACACCTTAGAAGAAGAATCTATAAGCCTTTTAGAGTGGAACTCGTTAAAAACGCATTTATCTTCATTCGCCCTAACGGAAATGGGTAAAAGAGCAATTTTAAGTTTTGATATCCCTTCAGAATACGAATCATCTAAAAGACTTTTGAATGAAACTGTTGAAATAACTCAGCTAGAAAATAATTTAGATAAATCAATTAGTTTTTCTGGTGTTTTTGATATTAGTAGAAATATTGAAATTTGTTCTAAGGGAGGTGTAATTTCATCTTCTGAATTGTTAGAAATAGCAAAAACAATTGCTGCAGCAAGAAATTTAAAAAAAATCTTATTAGATTTTGAACAAAGGCCTTATATTTCATCATTTACAAAAAATTTAATTGACCATCAGAATATCGAAACGATTTTTAAAAAAGGCATTGAATCAAATGGAAGGATCTCAGACAATGCTAGTAATGAACTATCTATTCTTAGAAAAGAATTTTTATCTAAGAAACTTGAAAGAAAAATATTAGTTGAGAAATTTATTCAAAAGAACTTAGCTTATTTGCAAGATACTACTATTGGAGATCGATATGGAAGGCCCGTTTTAGCAGTGAAAGTTAATTATGTAGATAAATTTAAAGGCATAATTCATGACTCTTCATCTTCAGGAAATACAGTATATTTTGAACCTGACAGTGTAGTAAATAAAGGAAATAAGATTGCCTCTTTAGAGGCTAGGATCACAGCAGAAGAATTTAAATTACTTAAAAAATGGTCTCTGGTTGTTAGTGATAATTCAGAAAATCTTATTGAAATGGCATCCATTTTATTGAGATTAGAAAATGCCCTAACTCGTTCAAGATATTCGAAATGGATTGGAGGCAAAACTCCTACGTTTGAGAAAAGTCCTATTATTTCTTTAATTGGCTTTTCTCATCCGTTATTGATTTGGGAACATAAGAAAAAAGGAGCCTCTCCACCAGTAGCTGTCGATTTTTATATAAATAGAAATATTAAGGTTGTAGCTATCACAGGTCCAAATACTGGAGGTAAAACAGCAGCTTTAAAAGGTTTGGGCTTATCTTTACTTATGGCTAGAGCAGGATTATTGATACCTTCAACTAATAATCCTATTATCCCTTTTTGTCCAAATATATATGTGGATATAGGAGATAATCAATCATTAGAAGAAAATTTATCTACCTTCAGTGGGCATATATCCCGCATAAAAGAGATATTAGATTCACTTGACCATAAGAAAGGATTATCAGTTGTTTTGCTAGATGAGATTGGATCTGGCACAGATCCTCTTGAAGGGAGTGCTCTTGCGATGGCTTTATTAAAAGAATTTGCAAATAAATCTGATATCACTTTTGCAACTACACATTATGGAGATATTAAGGCTTTAAAATATAACGATTCAAGATTTGAAAACGTATCAGTTGCCTTTGATGAGGATTCTTTGAAGCCAAAATATATACTCAACTGGGGTATTCCTGGGAGAAGTAATGCTTTGTCAATTTCAAAGAGAATTGGTCTTGATGAAAGCATACTTAATGAAGCTGCAAATTATCTAAAGCCAAAAGAAGTTGACAATATTAACAGTATTATTAAAGGACTTGAGGAAGAGAAGATTAAACAACAAAATTCTGCAGAAGCTGCTGCAGAATTGATTGCAAGGACTGAAATATTACATGATGAATTGAAGAGAAATTATGAATATCAAAAAATAAATGCTGAAAAAATCCAGGAAATTGAAAGGTCTAAATTATCAAAACATATTGTATCCGCTAAAAAAGAGGTGATAGATTTGATTAAAAAATTAAGAGATAAAAATGTTAATGGAGAGGATACGAGAATTATTGGAAAAAGATTAAAGGAAATTGAGACGGAACATTTAACCCAAAAAAAATCTGAAAAGTCAATATCATGGAACCCTCAGGTAGGTGATTTTGTAAAGATTAAAAGTCTAAATAGTACGGGACAAATTGTAGGTATAGATAAAAAAGGTGGTTTTTATGAAATTAAATGTGGTTCATTTAGAAGCACATTATCTGTAAATGAATTTGAAGGTATTAATGGAGAAAAGCCTAATTTCAAAAGGTCAAAAATTGAGATCAAGTCTACAAGAGAAGATTTTTCTTTTTCTAAAATTAGAACGAGTAAAAATACAATTGATGTAAGAGGGTTAAGAGTTCATGAAGCCGAAATAATTATTGAGGAGAAAATTAGAAAATTTCATGGACCGCTATGGATTGTTCATGGAATTGGCACAGGAAAATTAAAAAAAGGACTAAGAAATTGGTTATCAGGTTTAAATTATGTTGATAAGATTGAAGATGCAGCTAACAACGAGGGTGGCCCTGGTTGCAGTATTGCTTGGATAAAATAAAATTTAAAATACCTAGAAAACAATTTAATAAGCGTATTAAGTGCAATTTATTGATCAAGCCAATATTATTCTTAAAGCTGGAAAAGGTGGAAATGGAATAGTTTCATTTAGAAGAGAAAAATTTGTACCTGCTGGAGGACCTTCGGGGGGAAATGGTGGAAGAGGGGGTTCAGTTATTTTGATGGCTGATAATAATCTACAAACATTATTAGATTTTAAATTCAAACGTGAAATAATTGCTGAAGATGGATGCAAAGGAGGTCCTAATAAGAGATCAGGTGCTTCAGGTCAGGATACAATCCTTAAAGTACCTTGCGGTACAGAAATAAGGGATATTAAAACCGGCATTATTTTAGGAGACTTAACTAAAGATAAACAGAGTTTAACTATTGCCATTGGAGGAAGAGGTGGACATGGTAATGCTTACTATTTAAGTAATCAAAATAGAGCCCCAGAATCATTCACTGAAGGAAAAGATGGTGAGATATGGGAGGTTCAATTAGAACTAAAACTTCTTGCAGAGGTTGGGATTATTGGTCTTCCAAATGCTGGGAAAAGTACCTTGATTTCTGTTGTGTCATCTGCCCGTCCAAAAATCGCAAATTATCCTTTCACAACTCTAATACCTAACTTAGGTGTAGTAAGAAAAATGGACGGGAATGGTTGCCTTTTTGCGGATATTCCTGGATTAATATCAGGGGCAGCTGATGGAGTAGGTTTAGGCCATGATTTTTTAAGGCACATCCAAAGAACTAAGATACTTGTTCACTTAATTGATGCAATTGCAGAAAATCCTTTACATGATTTTGAGATAATTGAGCAGGAATTAAAAAAATATGGGAAAGGTCTTTTAGATAAAGAGAGGATAATAGTGTTAAATAAAATGGAGCTGGTAGATGATGATTATTTGCAAATAATTACAAAAAAGTTAGAAGATTTATCTAAAAAGAAAGTTTTAGTTATTTCTTCATCTTTAAAAAAAGGTTTATCCTCACTGCTTTCTGAAGTTTGGAAAAGGATCTAACTTAAATTAAAAATTTTTTTGTAAAAAAATACACTTGATTTAATAATAAAAATTAGCCATAAATAAGATAATTCTTTAAAAATAATATGAATTTCTACAGTTGTTTTGATAAACAAGGAAAAATAATAGCTAGATGTCAAACCATTCAAGATATTGAGGTTCTTAAGAAAATGGGAAGACCGATTGTAGAAGTTAAGGAAATGAAAAATGAAGAGTCGGTGGTATGTTCTCTGACAGGTAGCCCATCAGATTTTAATATGGATTACTAAAAGAATTCAAGAAAAAAAAAAGGGCTTTTGAAGCCCTTTTTTTTATGCATTATCTAATAATTAAGAAAATTTAATCATCATAAACAAGACATTCTGGTTCATCTGGGTTGGCATCGCAAAATAATTCCAAAGCATTAGGGTCATGTTTATCTTCTGGATGATGATCCTTATATTCTTCGAGTTCTTTTAGCTCTTCAGTTAAATGTCTGACCTTTGGAAGATTGCCCTCTGCTTTTGCAGATTCGATTTCCGATTGATCTTTTTGGATGTGTTCGTCAATGGATTTCATTTTAAGCTTTTCGTACTTTAGTAGACATACTTAACATAGTTAATTTCTAATAAAATTGCATTATCTATGAACTAAATAAGTGTTCATTACAACATCATTTTTTTTTTGGAAATTAATTTTTATATATTTTTGGGCTCTAATCTCATTATTTCCTCTAGAGATGGTAAAACTGGGATTAGTTGATTTGGGTTTAAAGGGAATAAAGCTTTGTAGTAATCTTTTTTCCATTCATTGTCGAAGCATGTCCTTTTTACATTAGATAATTTAAAGAATTTTATTCTCCATTCAATAATCTTTTCAAAACTTGATAGTTCTTGTTCAGTACATTTGAAAAGTTTGCTATATATCAATTCCCATCTTATAAGCGTTGGAAAAAGGTAAATATCTGCGTAGGTTAACTCTTCTCCAAATATCCAGTCCCCTTTATTTTTCTGTAGTAAATTTTCAATTTCATTTATAGCTGCGAAAAGATTTTTACTTGCTTTGTAGTAAGCTGACTGGTTTCTTGCGAAACCACATTTATATACGCCATCATTAATGCTGTTATTAATTAAATCTAAAAATTTTTGATCACAATGTTTAATACTTAATGACTGATATTTAGATTTAGTTTTTATTGAATTGAGTAGTCTTGTAATCTGTGAACTTTCATTAGACAGAATATTTACTTCATCTTTTACAAAGCTAATTAAAAGAGGTAATGTCGCTCTAAAAATAGTCTTTTTATTAGCTTTTTTGTAAAGGTCTGAAAGTCTCGTACATCCCTTAATCTTTGTATTTAAAATCCATTCGCCATGCTCAACATCTGCCTTTAAAAAAATTACTTTAACTTTTTTAGATAAATCTTTTATTTCATGTACGAGTAAAGTTCTTTGACACCATGGACAAGAATGACCTACTAATAAATAAATTTGTCCACTCTCATTATTAATATCGTATTCACTACTAATGGTTATGCCTTTAGGCCTTTTATAATTACCATGTAAATCTGATGGCGCGAAACCATTCATTAATTGGGTCCAAAACCAAAACCAGAGTTTTCTGGAGGCCTTTATAAGGTATTTATTTTGCATAAAATTTTATTTTTAAAGAAAAAATGACTGTTCAAAGAATACTTATCGTTTCAGGCACTCATGGGAATGAAATTAATCCTGTTTGGGCTGTTAAGCAATTTAATAGAAAGGAAAATAGTTTAAATTATGGTATTGAGTATGAGTACATCATAGGTAATCCTGCTGCCTATGAAAAAGGTTACAGATATATAGATGTAGATTTAAATAGATCTTTTAAAGAAAGTGAGAATTTTGATCAACACAAGAATAGCTTTTATGAAACTAATAGAGCTAATTTTTTAGTAGATGAATTTGGAATTGACGGATCTAAACCCTGTCAAATTGCAATCGATTTGCACACCACTACTGCAAATATGGGAACAAGCATTGTTATGTATGGGAGGAGATCCAAAGATTTTTGTTTAGCTGCATTACTGCAGAACAAATTTGGATTGCCTATTTATTTGCACGAAAAAGACAAAGCCCAAACAGGCTTTCTTGTAGAAGCTTGGCCTTGTGGTTTAGTTATTGAAATAGGAGCTGTCGCACAAAATTTTTATGACCAAAATATTATAGATAGATTCTCTCTAATAATTAGCTCACTAAGGGAAGAGATAAATAAATTAAAAAATAACCTTATAGAACTTCCAGAGGAATTAGTGGTTCACGTTCATCAAGGGAGTATAGATTATCCAAGAGATGAAAAGGGAGATATTGATGGCCTAATTCATCCTGAGAGAATAAACCAAGATTGGAAAATGATTAAAAAAGGAGATCCATTATTTCTGGATAGCCAAGGAATAAGCCACAAATATGAAGGGGACCAATTGATTTGGCCTGTTTTCATTGGAGAAGTTGCTTATAAGGAAAAAAAAATTGCCATGAGCTACACAAAAAAAGAAGTGATTTGTTCCAAAAAACAATGGGTTAAAGAGTTTGAAAGTTTATAAATTAAGAAACCGGAACAATTAAATCGTTGAAAACTAATAAGAATTCTTTATTTTATAGATAAGTTTATTTAATATTAAATACTTTTATTTTTTTTTCTAATTTTAAAATCTTAAAAAACTAAATTCTTTCACTCCAATAAACAACTGCTCCAAAAGCCTCTAATTGCAGTCTTCTATGCTTAGCCTCTCTTAAGGAAACTACCTCTTTAGATCTTTTTCCGTTAAGAAGCCATTCGATTATTACCAAGTTGAATCCTCAATAACAAAGAAAATCTTAAGACATGGAAGTTCTTTTCTCCTGTTTTCCAAAAAATAAGTTTACTTAAAGAAAAAATATTTACACATTTTTAGCGATTTTGGTCTAAAATCTTCGAAGCGGAATTTATTTCCGTTTTTATTTACACGTCTCACTTTAGAGACATACTTTACGAACTCATGACAACTATTCAGCAGCAGCGTTCTTCGCTGTTAAAAGGTTGGCCACAGTTTTGTGAGTGGGTAACATCAACTAACAACAGAATTTATGTTGGTTGGTTCGGCGTCTTAATGATTCCATGCCTTCTTACAGCAGCGGCTTGCTTCATCGTTGCATTCATCGCAGCACCACCAGTAGACATCGACGGAATTAGAGAGCCAGTTGCTGGTTCATTCCTATATGGTAACAACATCATCTCAGGTGCAGTTGTTCCTTCATCTAACGCTATTGGTCTACACTTCTACCCAATTTGGGAAGCAGCTACTGTAGATGAGTGGTTATACAACGGTGGTCCTTACCAGCTTGTAATTTTCCACTTCCTAATCGGTATCTCAGCATACATGGGAAGACAGTGGGAGCTTTCATACCGTTTAGGTATGCGTCCTTGGATCTGTGTTGCATACTCTGCACCAGTTTCAGCAGCTTTCGCAGTATTCCTTGTATACCCATTCGGTCAAGGTTCATTCTCTGACGGAATGCCTCTAGGTATCTCTGGAACATTCAACTTCATGTTTGTTTTCCAGGCAGAGCACAACATTCTTATGCACCCATTCCACATGGCTGGTGTTGCTGGTATGTTCGGAGGATCTTTATTCTCAGCTATGCACGGTTCACTTGTTACTTCATCTCTAATCAGAGAAACAACTGAGACAGAATCTCAGAACTATGGTTACAAGTTCGGACAAGAAGAAGAAACATACAACATCGTTGCAGCTCATGGCTACTTCGGTCGTTTGATCTTCCAATATGCAAGTTTCAACAACAGCAGAAGTTTACACTTCTTCCTAGCTGTATTCCCAGTTGTTTGTGTATGGTTAACTTCAATGGGTATCTGCACAATGGCATTCAACCTTAACGGTTTCAACTTCAACCAGTCAGTTGTTGATGCAAACGGTAAGATTGTTCCTACATGGGGTGACGTTCTTAACAGAGCAAACCTAGGTATGGAAGTAATGCACGAGCGTAACGCTCACAACTTCCCACTTGATCTAGCAGCAGCTGAGTCTACAACAGTAGCTCTTTCAGCTCCAGCTATCGGTTAAGCTTAAAGTTCTTAAACTTCAAGCCCCCTTTTTGGGGGCTTTTTTTTGTTTAATTTTCAATTGTTTTCATATAATGTTTATATAGATAAAACATTTGATATTTCTATGAGTAGTAGTTTTGGAAAAATTTTTCGTGTTAGTACTTTTGGAGAATCACATGGAGGTGCAGTAGGAGTTATCCTTGATGGGTGTCCACCTAAGTTAAAAATAAATATAAATCTTATACAAAATGAATTAGATAGGCGCAGACCTGGCCAAAGTGATATTACAACACCCAGAAATGAAGAAGATAAAATTGAAATATTAAGTGGGATCAAGGAAGGGTTAACACTTGGAACTCCAATAGCAATGTTGGTAAGAAATAAGGATCAAAGACCAGGAGATTATAATAATTTGGAGCAGGTATTTAGACCTTCTCATGCAGATGGTACATATCATCTGAAATATGGAATTCAGGCAAGTTCTGGCGGTGGAAGAGCCTCTGCTAGAGAAACAATTGGGAGAGTAGCTGCTGGTGCTGTAGCAAAACAATTATTAAAAACCTTCTGTAACACTGAAATACTATCTTGGGTTAAGCGTATACATGATATTGATTCTGATATAAATAAAGAGAAGATTTCTCTCAAAAAAATAGATTCTAATATTGTTAGATGTCCTGATGAACAGGTATCAACAGAAATGATAGAGAGAATTAAGGAATTAAAACGTCAAGGAGACTCTTGCGGCGGTGTTATTGAATGCCTAGTAAGAAATGTCCCCTCTGGCCTTGGAATGCCTGTTTTTGATAAATTAGAAGCTGATTTAGCGAAGGCTTTGATGTCTTTGCCTGCCACGAAAGGCTTTGAAATAGGTTCAGGTTTCTCTGGAACTTATTTAAAAGGAAGCGAACATAATGATGCCTTCATCAAGTCTGATGATATTAGTAAGTTAAGAACAACATCAAACAATTCAGGAGGTATACAGGGCGGAATAAGTAATGGTGAAAATATTGAGATGAAGATAGCTTTTAAACCAACAGCGACCATCGGTAAAGAACAGAAAACAGTTAATGCTGAAGGTAAAGAAGTTTTGATGAAAGCAAAAGGGAGACATGATCCATGCGTTCTACCAAGAGCAGTTCCTATGGTTGATGCTATGGTAGCTTTAGTACTTGCTGATCATTTGCTTCTAAATCATGCTCAATGTGACTTAATAAAGAAGTAGTAGTTTTGTTGAATAAATTATATTTATCCTTAACTTAATTATTTTTGAGCCATTCAAATATTTTTGGATCAAATTTTTTATTTTTGATTGCTTTATCTCCAATTACGACTGCTTTATACCCTAAAGATTTATAAGTTTTTAAATCATTGATTGATAGTCCTCCAGCAGCAATGAAATCAATATTTTTATAGTTGAGTATATTTATCGAACTATCTTTACTCTTAATTGGGTAAATTTTGATAATGTTGCAATTTAAATCTATCGCCTCCTTAAGATCTTTTAAATTATTAATTCCAGGAATTAATAAATAATTTTTTGACTGCGCATAATTGATAAGATCTTTATCCCAAAATTTCATCATCGAAAAATTTAATCCAATTTTTAAAGAATCTTCTATTGATTGCTTATTAATTATGGAGGCAGAGCCCAAATTAATTCTCGGATATTTCATTTTGATATCGGATACAAAATCGAACCAATTTTCGTTGTTAGACCAACTTATTTCAATATTCTTTAATCCTAATTTTACTAAGTTTTCTAATTCTTCAAAAAATGAATTTCTTATATAGGTATTTGAGCAAATGCTAAGTTCAGGTTTTATCAGTAAAAAAAAAGATTCTTTTAGCGGTAAATCACAAAAAAAATCTTCCCTAATATCCATTAAGTATTTAAATTTTAAAACTAGATATAGTTTGCTACTTTAACTTCTGAGCGGTTTAGCAAGTCTTGGATATCTTCAGTATCTATAGTTTCTCTTTCAATTAGCATTTGAGCCATTTCGTCAAGAACAGTTCTATTGTCTGTCAAAACTTTTGTAGCTCTCTTATAGGCAACATCAACAAGTTCTGAAACCTCTACATCAATTGTTGCGGCTGTATCTTCGGAGAAGTCTCTTGTAGAACTCATATCTCTTCCGAGAAACATTCCACCTTGAGATTGACCTAGAGCTACTGGGCCTATTTTGTCACTCATACCGAATTTAGTGATCATTTGTCTTGCTACATTTGCAACTTGTTGCAAATCATTTGAAGCTCCCGTTGTTACCTCTTCTTCGCCGTAGACTATTTCTTCAGCAACTCTTCCACCAAGAGCTACAGCCATTTGATTTTGAAGGTAAGAACGAGAGTAAAGACCAGATTCCATTCTTTCTTCACTTGGAGTAAAGAAGGTTAGACCCCCAGCTTGACCTCTTGGAATGATTGAGACTTTTGCTACTGGATCATAATCAGGCATTAATGCTCCAACGAGTGCATGACCAGCTTCGTGATAAGCAACTAATTCTTTTTTCTTATCACTGATGACTCTATCTTTCTTTTCTGGACCAGCCATAACTCTTTCAATGGCATCACCTACTTCATCGTTACTTACTTTATCTAAATCTTTTCTAGCTGCTAGTATTGCTGCTTCATTTAAAAGATTAGCTAAATCTGCACCAGTAAATCCTGGTGTTCTTCTGGCAACTTTATCTAAATCAACGTCTTTTGAAAGAGTTTTATCTTTCGCATGAACATTTAATATCTGCAATCTTCCAGCATAATCTGGTCGATCTACTGTTACCTGTCTATCGAATCTTCCAGGACGCATTAAAGCTGAATCTAAGACATCTGGTCTATTGGTTGCAGCAACTATTATTATTCCTGAATTACCTTCAAAGCCATCCATTTCGGTTAAGAGTTGATTTAATGTTTGTTCTCTTTCATCATTTCCTCCGCCCATACCAGCTCCTCTTTGTCTTCCAACTGCATCTATTTCGTCAATAAACACGATACAAGGAGCATTCTTTTTAGCTTGTTCAAAAAGATCTCTAACTCTGCTAGCACCAACTCCAACAAACATTTCTACAAATTCTGAACCAGATATTGAGAAAAAAGGTACTCCTGCTTCTCCAGCTACTGCTTTTGCTAATAGTGTTTTTCCTGTACCAGGAGGGCCAACCAGAAGAACTCCTTTTGGGATTTTTGCTCCGACTGCAGTAAATCTATCTGGACTCTTAAGAAAATCTACAACTTCTGTAAGTTCTAATTTTGCACCTTCAACACCAGCAACGTCTGAAAAAGTTACTTGTGTAGATGGTTCCATTTGTAGTCTAGCTTTGCTTTTGCCAAAACTCATGGCAGGGTTGCCACCCCCAGCATTACCACTTTGGGATCTTCTGAAAAGAAAAAATAGGCCTCCAATCAAAAGTACTGGGAAAATCAAGCTACTTACAGCCTGTTGCCATGGGTTGGCTAATTTTGTAGGAGTTACAGCTATGTCTACATTATTCTCAGTCAGTATTTTTAGTAAATCTTTGTCAGGGGCTAAATTGACCTCAGATCTGCTTCCATCATTTTCAACAACTTGAGCTGTGGCATTATCTGGAGATATTAGGACTCTACTTATTTCTTTATCTTGTACTGCTTCTATAAAATCACTATATCTCAAAGTCTTTGTAGAACTTTCAGTACTAGGTTTATCAAAAACTGAAGTACCAATGAAAATTACAGTAATAACGGCTAGGACATAAAGTCCTACGTTTCTCCAACGTTTGTTCACGATAAAAAATCTTTAATAAATCTATAATACTAATAATAAAACAATATTAAGAGCGTCTTAGAACATCTACTACACTTTTGAAAGCAAACCATTCTGGAATTGGTTCGCCATTCCTCAATTTCTTTCTAAATTCAGTACCACTAAGTTTCATAATTTCATAATTGAATTCTTTAGCTTCTTCAGCTGTTATATATCCTTTTTCCTTGGTATAAACTAAATTTTTTGAAGGAACAGTTTGCATCATCAATTCATCTGCACACTTATTCGCAAAATTCTGGGCGTCATATGGACCATAAAAATCTTCACCAGTTGATGAAGACTTACAACCAGCCATATCTCTACCAATAATAAAGTGGGTGCAGCCATAATTTCTTCTGATTATCATATGTTGAAGAGCTTCTCTTGGCCCTGCCATATGCATTGAATAAGGTAAAAAAGCCCATTTTATTCTTTCATCAGATATTTCCTCTTCTAATTCTTTATAGGTCAAATATCTTACTTTTCCCGGGATATCATCTTGTTGAGTTGGTCCACAAGTTGGATGAACTAAAACAACTGAGTTAGAGGAGACATTATCTGAAAGTAAGGCATTAGTAAATAATTCATAATGTGCTCTATGAATTGGATTTCTGCATTGAAATGCAACTACATCATGATTTGATGGAAGTGTAGATCTAACTTCTTCTGGGGTTTTGCAAGGGAATTCTCTAATTGGTAGTTCGAAGCCATAAACTCTTCCTCCAATATAAAATCTCCCTCTCTCGTTAAAAATCATCTTAACAGCAGGATGATCTAAAGAATTGGTACCATAACAAAGTTCAGCTTCTAAGGATTTGTCAGGCTCCCATTTAGAGCTAACTTCTAAAACTGCTATTTTTTGTTTTTTATAAGTAAGCAATATTGTCTCTCCAGCTTTTACTTTTTCATTATTCGAATCAAACACTATAGGCAAGCCAAAAAGCAACCCATTTGTATTTCTATTATTTTTAATTACCGAATTGTAGTTATTTTCATCCATAAATCCTTCCAATGGAGAAAAAGCTCCAACCATCAAAAGTTCTACATCGCATGCATTTCTCTCGCTACATTCAAACTCATAAGTAGCTTTAGATATAAGATTATTTTTAAGATTTTTATCTTTGATAATTAAATTTTTTAGTTCCCCTCCATAAGGAGGTATTAGTCCATTAGTATCTGTTTTAGTTTTTTGTTGTAATTCCATTTTTTAAATTGATAAAGAAAAATTTTGAAAAAAAAAAAGGGGTTTAACCCCCTTTTACTCTTAAGTAGGATTTATGCCTTTCTTCCGTAAAGCTCCCCAATTATTTTTACATCAAGTGGATCCTTTGAACCCATATCTGTATCTGAAGGTTGGATTGCTTCAAAAGTACCAGCAAATTCGTCTGTGTCAGAATCTACATTGTTGATTGAAAGAGTAATAACGCCAGTACCGTTTACATCAACTTTAATATTTTCTTTTGCAAGTTCTTCGTCATCGCCTCCTAATGCAACTAAACCTTGAGCATATTCAACACCAGTATTTTTAGCTCTTGCCTTAGGATCTAGAAAGTCACCAGTTCTGTAGTTAGGTGTAAATGTTGAACCACTAACCTCAGTGCCTGGTTCTATTGATGAGGGTAAATCAGCTGTAAGATCTTTTGCTGAGAATGCAAATGGCACCTCTAAACCACCAGGAGTTAATACAGTAATAAGTTGAAAATCAATACCACCCTTTTCAGTGAAAGTTCCTGAATCTATATCTCCATAAACTTCTGTCACTGTGGTGTTATTTCTAGGACTAATAATTTTTGTAGAAACAAATTCTGCAGCTTTTCGTTTTGTCCCTGGCACTTTTACATAAACTTCTGTTGGATGCATGCAAATTCCTTTAAGGCTATCTCCATTCCCTAGAGATATTGATCCGACAAGAGATGAATCTAATGTAGGGCAATCATTAGCTTTTCCGGTGTTAACAACATCTGTGAATTGTGCATTTCCTCTTTCAGAAAAAGCAAATGTTTTAACAGGTACGAAAGCAAAAGTTATACAAATTGAAATAACAAAAGCTAAGAAAGAACGAATTCTCATAATTAAAGTTGCAGTAAAGTTCTGTGACGATAGATTAAAGGTCATCTAATAAGTTCAGTACGGATATTACAAGGGAAAGGACCATAAAAGATAGGACTATTAAATCCTCGAAACAACCCGTAGCTTTTTAGATTTTAAAAAACTGGAATTATTTTAAGCTATCACATTATTTTTAATGATTAAGATTACAAAAAAATACAAATTAAAAAAAATTTTTTATTTTTTTAATGAAAGAATTTGGGTTATTAATTTATTTGCCAAATCAATTTTTGATGTTTTGTTAATGTAGTGTTCCATATTATTAGTATCAAATAACCAACCTTCATTTTGTGCTAAAAAGCCAAATCCTTGGCCTTCAATATCAATTGGATTTGCGAATAGATAATCACAACCCTTTTGGATGATCTTTTCTTTAATTGTCATTCGTGCTTCTTCGATAGATCCTGTAAAAGCACAAAAGCCTACAAAAACTTGGTTATCTTTTTTTGATTTACTAATTGTTTTTAAAATATCTGGGACTAGCTCAAAGTTTTGATTCAAATGAGCATTAATTTGATTTTTTGGAATTTTAGTTGAAGTATCAGAGGTTATTTTGAAATCAGATACTGCTGCATTCATAAAAAAATAATCGCAATTTGATATTTCATTATTAAGTGCCCTAATTAAATCAACACTAGTTTCAATTTCATATCTTTTTATTCCATCAGTAAGATTCTTATCGATTTTCAGAGGCCCATGGACATATTTTACTTGTGCTCCTCTGAACCTCGCTACTTGAGAAAGAAGTAGGCCCATAGCTCCAGAACTTTTGTTAGTAATGTGTCTTGCTGCGTCAATTCTCTCTGAGGTACACCCTCCAGTTATTAAAATTTCTTTATTAAGTAAATCTTTGCGATATTCATTTTGTTTGTGTGAAGCTATAAATTCAAGAGCTAATTGGATTAGATCATTTGGAGGTATCTTACCGATGCCAATAGCATCACACGCTAAGAGGCCTTCACTTGGTTGCAAAGACAAAATATTTTCGTAATTCTGTAAATTCTCATAATTTTTTTGAACAGCTTTATTGAGCCACATTTGTGTATTCATTGCTGGTGCAACAATAATTGGCTTTGTATTTGCTATTAGGATGCTTGGGATCAATCCATCTGCATTTCCAGTTACCCATTTTGCTAATGTTGTCGCTGTTAAAGGTGCGATGATTAAAATATCAGCCCAATTACTTAGTTCTATGTGAAGAGGTGTTGATTGACTATCAGCCCATTGATCATTTTCTAAAATGCACGGGTTTCTACTTAGAATAGAAAGAGAAAGAGGCTTTATTAATTTTTCTGCATTTTTTGATAAAACGCATCTTATTTCATAATTTTCTTTCGCCAATTGGCTAACTAACAATGGAATTCTTACAGCTGCAATACTCCCAGTTATTAATAAAAGAACCTTTATTTTAGAGTCCTTACTTTTAGTTTTCATCGAAAGGTTCCTGATCGAGGAGATGAGTATAATTAGTTGTTAATTCAGGTCTATTGATTGCAAGAGCTCTCAGTAAGTGCCAGTCTTTTAATCCATCAAATGGAGTATTATAGTTATCTTCCTCTAGCCTTTTAGCGAGCTCTAGGGTCTTGTCTTCATCAAAAGAGTTTACTAGTTCCTCGCTTATTTTATTTTCAGAAATGAATTTCATATTGAGTAAAGTCAATATATTCTAATAATAAAGCCTCAAGTAATTATTTAAAATTGATATAAGAATTAAGTACATATTTTCAAGGATATGATAATTTTTAATTTTTACGATCTTTTCAAATTGTTGTTAAGTCATTTATCTTCATTCTCAGTCATAAATATGCAAACTCTCCTTTTCAAAAATATTCTTTCTTAAGATATTATTGTCATAATTAAATTCATGTCACGAAACAAAAGAGAGCAAGTCGTTAGTCACATTCGCTATTTAAGACAAGAGCTCAGAGAAATGCATTTAGGAATAAAAGAAGATGATCTTTTCCCTGAACCAAGCGAATTAAGAGGATTAATGGCTCAGTTTGAAGCATTGCTTGAATTAATAGAAGGGAATACTAAAATTCAATCAGAATCTGAAGCAGCTTAGTTTAATTCAAAATGGTTGTTAAACCTCAAAAGACAAAATTTCAGCTAAAAATTGTAGAAAATATTCAGACATTAAGTATTTGGGCTAACAATCCATGGCGAAGATATTCAATTTCATTGATTACAGTTTTAATTGGTTACTTCATTGGAAGTTCTCTAGGTATGGTAAGTGCCGTTGTGGAACTAATGGATCCTGTAGCTGCTTTCTTATCAGTAGTTTTTATCGAGATTTTAATAGTGCTAAGAAGAAATTTTAGATCCGAAAGGAAAAAGAAATTTTTAGTACTTTTTTTGGATTCTTTAAGATTAGGATTATTTTATGGTTTCTTTACAGAAAGCCTTAAGTTGCTATAAATTTATTTGTTGTATTTCTGTAGTAGATAAAGCAAAGCCATTCTTATAGGGATACCATTTGAAACTTGATTATTAATTAAGCAATTAGGATATCGATCTACTACTTTACTACTTATTTCAATATCTCTGTTAATGGGACCAGGATGGAGAATTGGTATTTCTTTATTATTCAAAGATAATTTTTCTGGGGTTAAGCCATAATCCAAACTATATGAATCAATGCTACTAAGTAAATTCTCCATCATTCTCTCTTTTTGAAGTCTTAAAACAATAATCGCATCTGCAATTTTTATTGATTCTTCTAATGATCTAGAAATTGTTATGGAACCTCTTGATTTAACAGGATCTTCTTTTTGATTTGGCGCGGGAGTTTTTAAAAAATTGATAAATTCATCAGGTATTAATGTCTTAGGACCACATAAGATTATGTCTGCACCAAATGCACTCAAAGCCCAAAGATTAGATCTGGCGACCCTTGAATGATTAACATCTCCAATAATTAAAATCTTTTTGGAATTTAAAACCTCTGTATTCAGTGATTTTTTGGAGAAGAATTTTAATAATGTATAGATGTCAAGCAATGCTTGGCTAGGGTGACTATGTAATCCATCTCCAGCATTAAGAACAGAAGTTTTGGAATTTATTGCATCAAGTTTTTCAGCGATCTTAAAGGTTATGTAACTTGATGAATGTCTTATGACTAATGTATCAGCCCCCATAGCAGAATAAGTTATGGCTGTATCAATTATTGTTTCGCCTTTTGTTAAAGAACTAGAGGATGGAGCAAACGTTTGGACATCAGCAGATAGCCTTTTTGCTGCAAGCTCAAAACTATTTTTTGTTCTTGTACTAGGTTCAAAAAATAAAGAAGTTACCAACGTCCCTTGTAAGGCCGGTATCTTTTTCGTTCCTGCATTCTTTAGTGCATCAAATCTATTAGCTAATTCAAATACTGACTCATAATCTTTAATTGAAAAATTAGCTAGTGTGTGGATATGTTTATGAGGCCAAATTTGCATTACGTTGAAAAAGATAAATGATTATTTAAATTTAGGTGTCCTGTCACCTTTTAATCTTTTACTTACACTCCTACTATTTTTGAGATACCAACGCCATTTTATATTTTTTGCCTTTGATATGCCAATTCTCGTAGTTTGAATAAGATCTTTTTCTTCTATAATGGATTCTCTTGGAGAAATCCATAAAGATTTGTTATTAAGAACTTCAAGTGAGTTAAATGTAATGTCTATGCTGAATGCCTTAGTAACTAAGCCAGGTCCAGATGCTAATCTTTCATTTTTTGTAGGGATAAAAACTGATCTTACTAATACACCACTAGCAAAATTTTCTTTATCAGTAACTATGTTTAAACAATGATGAATTCCGTATGATTTGTAAATATAAAATGTGCCAGGTTTACCAAATAATGATTTATTTGATTGAGTCATTTTGCGGTAGCCATGACAGGCCTCTTCTTCCTGAGAATAAGCTTCAGTTTCAACAATAACTCCCTTAACTTGATCTATCTCATTATTTTTTTTTATGAGCTGACAGCCTATTAAATCAGGGGCAACAAGCTTAGAGTGTCGATAAAAAAAATTTTTTGGAAATAATTCTTCTTCTATTTTTCAATATTTATCTAATAACATATTTAGCTGAGAAAAATAATTAAGGCTATTAATTGATATTGATTTTTAAAAGATGTGATTATTAATTTTATAAATTATTTGAAATTCAAGGGATATATAAATAAGATGTTCTTAATGAACTATTATTTACGGTAGAGATATTAAAAGCATGACAAAAATAACTAAAGAGGAAGTTAAAAAGGTTGCTCATTTAGCTAGATTAGAACTTAACGAGAATGAAATTAATAATCATGCAGAACAATTAGAAAAGATATTGGATTACATAAGACAACTTGAAAAAATTGATACTGATGATGTCCCTTGTACAACGAGAGCTATAGAAGTTATTAATGTATTTAGAAAAGATGAAAAGAAAAATTCTGATTGCAATGAAGAGCTTTTAGAATTAGGTCCATCAAGAGAAGATAAATATTTTAAAGTTCCAAAGATTATTAACGAATGAGTCAGTTGCCTCCTATAAATGTTTTATTGACTATCTTTAATAAAAATTTTTTTATTTTATAGCCTGGATATAAATTTATCATTCTTCTTATTTTTCCTCCTTTTTTGCTATGACTCCTTACACCTATTAACAAATCATAAATAAAATTAAATATGTCTTGTTTACTTTCAAATATACCGACCCTTTGAGGAGAGCCTTTTTTATCTAATAATGGCTTAGTCTTTTCATAGGCTATCTTGTATTCAAACCAAGGAATAGAAGGCCAAAGATGATGAATGAGATGGTAATTTTGACCCATTATTAATAAATTCATAAATTTGCTTGGATAAACTCGAGAATTTATCCATTTATTTCTTGATCGAAAAGGTCTATGAGGTAAATAATCAAAAAATATTCCTAAAGTAACCCCCACCATTAATGCTGGGCCGAACCATAAATTGTATATTAAATTCATAAAGTCAAATTTCAAACCTGCCAAGATGATTGTAATGAAAATGGATCTTTCGATTCCCCATTGTAGTAATTCATATCTTCGCCAAAGTTTTCTTTGAAAGAAAAATACCTCATGGTAAAAAAATCTTGGAGCAATCAGCCATATTGGACCAAAAGTGCTGACTATATGATCAGGGTCATTTTTGGGGTGATTTACATGAATATGATGTTGTAAATGAACTCTCGTAAAAACTGGGAAGCTAAACCCCAATAGAATTGCTGATCCGTGCCCCATTGCTTGGTTTATCCAAGGAACTGGATGAGCAGCTTTATGACAAGCATCATGGATTACAGTACCTTCAATGTGTAATGCTAAAAAAGCAGTTGCTACAAGAAGAGGTAAAGGCCAAACACCCCTATACCATTGCCATATACTAAGAAAAGCGAGAAAATAACCGGCAAAAAATAGACCTAATGTTGGATTCCAAAAACTTGGCGGATCTACATAATGTTTAATCTCTTTTTGCCAATTAAAAACTTTTGAAGAATTAGTATTTTTAGTTGTATTTTTACTGGTTAAGTTTGAAATCGTTTCTTATATTCTTTAAACAATATAACTAATATTTTAAGTTGATTGCATGCTCAAATATAAAAAATTTCTTTTAAGAGCAATTTTATTAAATTTAATGTGTCAAATTAATCATCTTTAGGAGAAAAAATCTTTAAAATAAACCCTTTTTCAATTATTATTTTATTTGAGCGGTCGTGGCGGAATTGGTAGACGCGCGAGTTTTAGGTACTCGTATCTTCGGGTGTGGGAGTTCAAGTCTCCCCGACCGCACTTAAGAGAACTCTCATGGAAATTTGTTAATCTTTATCTACTTCTTATAATTTAGTAAGGTAATTAATTTAATGAGTAGTTTGATATTCTTTTTTGGCACTTTTTATATCGTAATAGGGATCATTTTTTTATCCGTACCTATAATTTATCTTGAGCTCGGCAAACCAAAAGACTTAATAAAAGCTTTTTTAAATTTGTTAATAGGTTTGATATTAATATTAAAAAATAAAACAATAGATGAGTCATTTTTTGTAATTTTCCTCTTCTTAACAGTACTGGTTATTCTGTATCTGTTAGAGCTTTTTTCATCTAGATGGTACCAATTGACAGATAACGAAAAGAAAAAATTAACTACCTTTCTGGAATTTAAAAATAACTTTTCAAAAATATTAGAAGCATTTAATCTGGTTTTTGTTAATTTTACGAAGCCTTTAAATTTTTTTAATTTTGGAAGTAATAGTAAAAATACAATCCAAAAAAAGTGGGTAAGAAATGATAAAAATGATAATATAAAAGTCTGAAATAGTATAAATTGGTTATTTGAAAAATCCCAAACAAACTACAGGTCAATTGAGAAAGAATATAATGAACTAAATTTATTTAAATAATTCTTTTGATCACAAATATTTCTTTTATCTTCTTATGAAATCTCAAAATAGCAAAGAACAAAAATCAGACTTTTCTTATAAAGAAACTTTAAATTTACTTAAAACTGATTTCTCAATGCGTGCTAACTCAGTTGTAAGAGAACCTGAGATCCAAAAGTTTTGGGCTAACAATAATATTGATCTCAAACTAGGTGCTAGCAACTCAGGCGAAATATTTACATTACATGATGGCCCTCCTTATGCAAATGGAGCACTTCATATGGGTCATGCTCTTAATAAAGTGTTAAAAGACATAATAAATAAGTACAAAACCTTGAGAGGATTTAGGGTCCATTACGTCCCGGGCTGGGACTGTCATGGATTACCAATTGAATTAAAAGTTCTTCAGAATTTAAAATCTGATGAAAGAAAGAATCTTGATACTCTTAATCTAAGAAAAAAAGCAACTGATTATGCCTATATCCAAATTAATAATCAAATGGAGGGTTTCAAAAGGTGGGGTATATGGGGAGATTGGGAAAACCCTTACTTAACTCTTAAGAAAAGTTATGAATCTGCTCAGATTGGAGTATTTGGGAAAATGTTTTTAAATGGCTACATATATAGAGGTCTTAAACCTGTTCATTGGAGTCCAAGTTCAAGGACTGCACTTGCAGAAGCAGAATTAGAATATCCTGATGAACATTATTCAAAAAGTATTTATGTTTCTTTAAAAATAACTAAAATATCTGAGGAAATTCTATTAAATTTCAACCAAGAAAATTTTAATATTAAAAAAGAATTTTTTCAAAATAATTCTTTCATAACTATTTGGACCACTACTCCTTGGACTATACCTGCAAATGAAGCAGTTGCAGTAAATCCAAAAATACAGTACGTTTTTGCTATCGATGAAGAGAAACAAATTTACCTTTTTGCAAAAGATTTATCTTCTGAACTAAGTAAAAAATTTAATAAAGATTTCAAAGAGCTTTTAGAGGTAAAAGGCTCTAAATTGGAAAATATTGAATATAAACATCCCTCTAAGAATAAAGATTGTAAAATTGTAATTGGAGGAGATTATATAACTACGGAATCAGGTACTGGAATTGTTCATACTGCCCCTGGTCATGGGATAGATGATTTTAATGTGGGTCAAAAATATGATTTACCAATAACATGTGTTGTTGATGAGAAAGGTAACCTAAATGAATATTCTGGTCAATTTAAAGGATCAAATGTCCTAAAAGATGCAAATGATTTAGTTATTGAATACTTAAAGGGAAATAATTTGCTTCTATTGCAAGAAAATTATAAGCACAGATATCCCTATGATTGGAGAACAAAAAAACCAACTATTTTTAGAGCGACAGAACAATGGTTTGCATCTGTCAATGGCTTTAGATCATCAGCATTAAAGGCAATCGAAGATGTTGAATGGATGCCAGCAACTGGAAAGAAAAGAATTTATTCTATGGTTGTTGGCAGAGGAGATTGGTGTATTTCCAGGCAAAGATCATGGGGAGTCCCAATTCCAGTTTTTTATAAAAAAAATGGTAATGATATTCTCCTTAACAGCGAGATAATTAATCATATTCAAGAACTTTTTAGCGAACATGGAGCAGATATTTGGTGGGATTGGGATGTTAAGAATCTACTGCCAGACAATTATGCAAAAGAATCGGATCTGTGGAAAAAGGGAACAGATACAATGGATGTCTGGTTCGATTCTGGATCTAGCTGGGCCGCAGTATGTGAACTAAGAAGTGAATTAAAGTATCCAGCGGATCTTTACTTAGAAGGTTCAGATCAACATCGTGGATGGTTCCAGTCTTCTTTGCTAACATCTGTTGCCGTTAACAATAAACCTCCATATAAAAAAGTTTTAACTCACGGTTTTGCACTTGATGAAAACGGAAGAAAAATGAGCAAATCTCTAGGCAATGTTGTTGATCCAAATGTAATTATTAATGGAGGTAATAATAAAAAAACTGAACCTGCTTATGGCGCTGATGTTCTAAGGCTATGGGTAAGCTCTGTAGATTATTCAGTAGATGTTCCAATTGGTTCAAATATACTCAAGCAACTTTCAGACGTTTATAGAAAAGTGCGTAATACTGCAAGATATCTTCTAGGTAATATTCATGATTATGATCCGGAAATTGAAAGTTTTGAAATTGATCAATTACCTCTCCTCGATCAATGGATGTTAGGCAGATTAGTCGAGGTTACAGATCAAATATCAAATGCTTATGAAAATTATGAATTTTCAAAATTTTTCCAAATCCTACAAAGTTTTTGTGTCGTAGATCTATCAAATTTTTATTTGGATATAGCTAAGGATAGGTTATATGTAAGTTCAAAATCACAATTCAGGAGAAGATCATGTCAGTTTGTTATGTCAAAAGTTGTTGAAAATTTAGCCGTACTTATTTCTCCAGTGCTTTGTCATATGGCTGAAGACATTTGGCAAAATATTCCATATGCAACTAAAGAAGAATCAGTATTTCAAAGGGGATGGCCAAAATTTTCACAGTCATGGAAAAATCAAACTCTTAATCAGAACATTGCAAATTTAAGAAATTTAAGAGTTGAAGTTAATAAGGCTATAGAAGGATGTAGGAACAAACAAATAATTGGAGCAGCTTTAGAAACTGAAGTTAATTATTTGCCTGAAGATAAAGTTGTAAAAGATTCACTGGCTTGGCTTAAGGAATTTGGCAATCAAGATGTAGATTTATTTAGGGATTGGCTTATAGTATCAAACTTTCA
Organism: uncultured Prochlorococcus sp.; assembly: GCA_902621675.1. GTDB lineage: Bacteria > Cyanobacteriota > Cyanobacteriia > PCC-6307 > Cyanobiaceae > Prochlorococcus_A. The sequence continues at coordinate 36,570 of CACNMX010000003.1, forward strand.
AGTAGTATCCGATTTGGTGGAGAATTCCATTGTTATAGATAACAATGCACTTGGGAAAATTCAAATAGTCAAAGCACACGGTCAAAAATGTGATAGATGTTGGCATTATCAAAAAGAAACTTTTAACGGAATCCAAAATACAAAATTATGCAAAAGATGTTCAAATATTATTAATCTTAAATTTACCTAAATCCAATTTTTTTGATTTAAAAAGAAAACTGAGTTTTGATTTTCTCTTATAAAATTATCTTCTGTTTCTATTAAAGGTGCTTTATAAAGTTTAAAGTTGGTAATTACATATTGAAATTCTATAACTTTCTTTTCTAAATCTATCTCAATTGGATGAGTTGAAGAACTGCTAAATCCCTTAAAAATAATTATTTCTAATTTTTCTTTGTGATTTCCTTTTATAGTAAATCCTTCAAGTTTAAGGATCCTTTTAGGTATCTTGGAACTGATTTCTTCAAGATTGTTTATTAAATCAATTTCTGCCATTTTCGGAGAAGCAAGAGTTTCTTCCATTTTTAGGGAATTTGATTATTAACCATTGAACAAGGCCTAAAGTATAAATTAATAATGAAATTAATCCTAAAAATTTAGCTATCGGCTGAGTAAAGTTAGCTCCGAAGAAAAAATTGAATAAATTTTTTATAAAAATATATAAATTAGAAGAAGGCTGAAGCCATATTGCGCATTCATCAGAATTAATAAAAGAAAAGCAGTTAAAGTTTTGTAAACTTTGAATTAGGAAATTAAGAGATATAAGAGTTAACGTCCATCTCCATATTTTTGTAGTTGTGGTAAGGAAGTAAGAAAAATCATATTCTCTTAATTCATCATTAATGTCGTTCCAAAACCAAACTGAAACTGTCATTAACAATGTTGAAATATTTGTGATCACAAGAGCATAATTATAATTACCTATTAAAAGTAAAAGGCTTATAAAAAATAAAAGGGATATTTTCCAATACACTGATAGAAGTTTACAAACTGCTTTATTTCTTTTTTTTATTGCCCAGAAGGATAGAGTAACAGGTATACCAATAAGGAAAATTATTGAAAGTTGAAAGGATAGCCAAATAGAAAGTTGATTAAAAACGTTCAAAACTTTTTCTTTTTAAACACATAATAATTAAACATCAAAGTGTTACTTTTTAACTTACTATTGTCATAGTTATGAATATTATTAATTCTAATATTATTGCTTAGAAATATATTAATAATCGTATGAGACAGCATGTTAATCCACTTAGTGTTAATTTCAATCAAATTGAGAGAATACCATCTTTGAGTGAAATGTTTGGTGATTCTAGATTAAATCTTCATTTGGATGTAGGTTGTGCTGCTGGGGAGTTTCTATTCGATTTAGCTTTAGTAAATACCAGTTGGAATTATCTAGGAATTGAAATTCGTGAGAAATTAGTCAAAAATGCTAGACAAAAGGTGATTGAAAGTGAAATCAAAAATTTATATTTTGTATTTGGTAATGCTAATAATTTTTTGAATGATTTCCAAAGTGAATTTATTATTAAAAATCTAAAAAGTATTTCTTTGAATTTTCCTGATCCATGGTTTAAAAAGAGACATTATAAAAGGCGTGTAATTCAGCCAGAATTTATTAATATTCTTTCTAATTTATTGCAAAAAGGGACTTTAATTTTTATAAAAACAGATGTTAAGGATTTATTCGATTATATGGATCGCACTATATCTGATAATTTTTATTTTAAAAAAATAGATAAAAAAGATTTTAATTATTCTGAATGTTTTAATCCAAATAAAGTAAAAACTAATCGGGAAAAGTACGTGATTGATAATCAACTTGATATTTTTGAGAGGATTTATGTAAAAATTTGATTCATTTCTAATTTATTATTTTATTAATTTCTAAAGCTAGTTTGTTTGTTATTTCTCTTGATAAAGAAATAACTTTCTTGTGATCTTTGGCTTCAACTAGAACTCTAATTAAGGGTTCTGTGCCGCTAGGCCTTATATAAACTCTACAATTATCCGCATATTTTGACTGAAAAATTTCTATAGTTTGATCAATTAAGATTTTAGTGTTTAGATTTAATTTATTTATATTGAAATTTAAATTGATATTGGTTAGTTTTTGAGGAAAAGGTTCGAAACTACTTTCAAGCCAATCATTTAAATTAATATTTTTCTTTTTACAATATTTAGAAATTTGAAGTGCAGTTAATATTCCATCTCCAGAAAAGTTATTAATTTTCGAAAGTATATGACCTGACTGCTCACCTCCTAGAACAGCTCTTTTTTCCTTCATTGCGTCATGTACATATTTATCTCCTACATCAGTTCTATATAAATTTCCTCCAATTTTCTTCCAGGCCTTTTCAAAACCTAAGTTAGCCATTTGAGTTGATACTAGTAAATTATTTGTGAGAATTTTTTCTTCCATAAGTTCTCTACCCCAAAGAAAGAGAATGTGATCTCCATCCAATACATTGCCTTTTGAATCTATTCCAATTACTCTATCGGCATCCCCGTCAAAGCTAAAACCTATATCTGCAGGACTTTCTCGTAATGCTTTTTTTAATGGTTCCAGGTGAGTAGAACCACAATTCATATTAATTTTTAACCCATTTTTAGAGTTATTGATAACTCTTACATCAGCATCAAGAGACTGAAAAATTTTTTTTGCGCAGGTTGTTGCTGATCCATAGCATGTATCTAATATTATTTTCAACCCACTTAGATTTACTCCATCCATGGTTTGGATGAGGCTTTTAATATAAATATCCATAAGATCTTTATTTGTATTTAGGGAAATAACTCTTGTAGGAACTGATATATCTTGATTTGTTTCTTCAATTAATTTTTGAATTTTATTTTCGAAATATCTGGTAGTTTTTTGACCATTATGATCAAAAATTTTAATACCATTATATTCTGGCGGATTATGACTTGCAGATATCATAATCCCACTACTCAGATTCTCTTTTTTGATCAAAAAAGGTATTGCTGGGGTAGGACATATTCCAAGATTTAAAAATTTTTTGCCACTTTCATTTATTCCTTGTGTTATTGCCTGAAGCAGAATATCTCCACTAATTCTCGTATCTTTTCCAATTAATATTGGACCTTCCTTCTCAAGAGTAGATCCTAGAGCATATCCTACTTTATATGCTAGAGAATAAGTTAACTCTTCATTAAATCTTCCTCTTATTCCATCAGTTCCAAAGATTGATTGCATAATTAGATTTCAGGAATCAAAGAAAATTTGATAATTAATATGTTCTTATTTTATCAGTTGATTAAAAGCTTATAGATTTCAATTCTCTTTATTTGTTTAACTTATTTAAGATGTTTTTAGTTAGTCATACTTCAATAGTGCAATCTGAGAGTCAAGAGCGAACTTTAAAGTTAAATTTAAAAACAATACTTATTTTGATAATGTCTATTGTTATAGTTTCATTGCTTACGTTTAGAAATTTCTTTTTTAGATCAACTTATCTTTTAAAGAGTTTTGGGGAATTATCTGTCGACCCTGAAATAGCTTTTATAAATAATAAACCTACATTTCTGGAATTTTATGCTGAGTGGTGTGAAGTTTGCAAAGAAACGGCTCCACAAGTTTCTGCGTTTAAGGAGGAATACGAAAAAGATATTAATTTTGTTTTTTTAAATGTTGATAATCAAAAATGGGGTAATTACATCCAGAAATTTGCCGTCAATGGGATTCCTCAAGTTAATCTCTTTGATAAAAAGGGTAATCTAGTCTCTACTTTTATTGGTAAACAAGATGAAATGAAAATAAGAGAATCTATTAATGATTTAGAAAAAGAAGAGAAACTCTATGAGGAGATTATTAATTCTAAATTTTCAATCATTCAAGAAAATAAAAATAATGAGGTTAGTCCTCGTAGTCATGGATAATATTTACCATTCCAATGATTTTGATACAATCGGAAAACTTTGTTTAAAAATAGACTTGCAATTTTGGGCTATGAACTTGTGTTCTTTTTGAGTTCCGTGAGCTGATCTTAAGTGAATGTAATGTATCCACGATCGGCATGATCCAGACATATAGATTCTTGTTGGAGTAGCTAATGGTAAAACAAATCTCGCACATTCTTTGGCTACCCCTTCAGCAAGTAAATCTTCATATAATTCTGAAGCAGCCTGAAAATGCAAACCAATTTTTTCATTGAATCTTTTTTTTAACTCATCAGGGAGGTCAGGGATTGAATTTTGCCTGTTTTTAAAATCTTGACGCCTCAACTCTGGTAAAGGAATATTACCCAATTGAGAACTATCTGCATATCTCTGTGAAAATTCCTGGAAAGTAAATGATCTATGTCTTAAAATTTGGGCAGCTATTCCTCTGTTAGTTTCTATTTGTAATGTCATAAATGACTGTTCAAAAACACTCCAATGTTCATTTTTAATGCAATAACTCAATAACTTCGAATAGTCCTCATTTTCCTGATTTTTTGGGTTGCTAACTCTTGCAATATAAGCCATTGTTTTTTCTGCATCAGGTGTTAGCGAAATTAGTTCAACTTTACTCATTTTAGATCTTTGCTAGAGTAACTTTTTCAGGTTGGTTTTGATACTTACCTCTTCTATCTTCATAGGTTGTAGAACATGGATCACCCTCAAAAAAGAGTAGTTGGCAAATACCTTCTTCAGCATAAATTCTGCAATCTGCCCCTGAACTATTACTGAATTCTAAAGTTAGATGACCTTCCCATCCTGCTTCTGCGGGAGTTGTATTAACAATAATTCCTAGTCTTGCGTAAGTACTTTTCCCTATACAGATTACAGTTATATTCTCTGGTACTTTCATCTTTTCTAAAGCCACTCCTAAACCATAGGAGTGGGCAGGAAGAATAAAAAAATCTCCATCATTATCATGGTGAAGAACAGTTTTTTCTAAATTATTAGGATTAAATTTTTTGGGATTCATCACAGTACCAGGGATATGTCTGAAAATCAGGAATTCTTTTGATGAAAGTCTTAAATCATAGCCATAGGAAGAACATCCGTAACTCAAAACTGGTTTTTGTTTATTGTCAGGCTCAAGATGTCTCACTAAATTTGATTGAAAGGGCTTTATCATTCCTTCCGAAGCTTTTTGATTTATCCAGAGATCATTTTTTAGCATTTTTTTATGAGCGAAGTTCGGTGATTTGGTTGGCCATTAATAATAGATCTTTAGGAATATCTGTACCAGTAAGGATTACATCTCCTGATATAAATCGGTTTTCAAGTGTTGAAATCAAATCATCTTTATTAATTATTTTCATGTCAATAGCTAAAAAAATTTCATCAAGTATGATTTGGTCGTTCTCGCCAGACTGTAGTTCTTTTTTGCAAAAATTCCATAATTCAAGAGTTGACTCATGAATAGATTTTTTTAAATTTTTATTATTTTTTATTGCTTCAGAATTATATTGATCAAAGGAATGTGATGATCTTACCCAGGTTAAATTGCCGCATAATCTTTCTGGATTATCAACTCCTTGATTGACCCCGCCTTTCATAAATTGTATTAAGAGCACTTTCCTGCCTAGGGCCGCATTTCTTAAAGAGTCTCTAATTATAGATGTGTAGCTTCCGCGATATGAGGATTGATAGATTTGAATTTGTCCATTATGTGTGAATCTTTTTGCGTTTATTTTTTTAGCAGTATTTATATTTACAACATCAAGATTATTTTTTGAATAGATATGAGATGAACTAATCACCATTATTTAGATTCTTTTTATATGCAGTATAATTAGAATCTAGCAACACTGCATATAGTGTAATTTTACTTAAAAAAGAGTCAAGAAAGTGAAAACCGACCGAAAGAAGCTTGTTGATAAACTGATAAGAATTGAAAATTGTTACTGTTGATACAAGATATTTTAGAGTGTCTCCTTAAATTTTTTAATAGTCAAGATATTTATGATACCTGCTTCACGAGGATTCAATCGCTTTAGTTCGCAACACTCAGGACAAAGTAAAATAAACTCTGTTGGAGAACGCTTTCCAATCAACAGAACTTTAATGGAAGTTATTAAAGGTCTTGATGGTGCAAGCACAGAAATGATTGAGAGATCTAAAACAATATTCTTTCCAGGAGACCCTGCTGAAAGGGTTTATTTAATAAGAAGAGGAGCAGTAAGACTGTCAAGAGTTTATGAGTCAGGCGAAGAAATAACTGTTGCTCTTTTAAGAGAGAATAGTCTTTTTGGGGTGTTATCTCTTCTGACAGGGCATAGATCTGATCGTTTCTATCATGCCATAGCATTCACAAGAGTTGAAATGATAACAGCACCTGCAAATTCTGTCTTAAGAGCTATAGAGGAAGATGCATCAGTCGGATTATTACTGTTACAGGGGCTTTCGAGTAGGATCCTGCAAACTGAAACAATGATTGAAACTCTTACACATAGAGACATGTCTTCTCGTTTAGTAAGTTTTTTAATGGTTCTTTGTAGAGACTTTGGAGTTGCAGGTGAAAAAGGCATTACAATAGACTTAAGGCTTTCACATCAGGCAATTGCTGAAGCTATTGGTTCCACAAGAGTAACCATTACAAGATTATTGGGAGATTTAAAGGATTCAGGGCTTCTTAATATTGAAAGAAAAAAGATCACAGTGTTCGATCCAATTGCTCTTGCAAAAAGATTTAATTGATTCATCATAAATTATGATGTAGTGAAAGTATGCAAAAGTGTGGCTTGGATTTTAATTGTTTTTTTAATATTACTAGGAGGATTAATTGCACCATTTGGGGATATTCTTGGAACAAAGATTGGTAAAGCAAGGTTTAGTATCTTAAAGTTAAGACCAAAAAAAACAGCAACTATAATAACGATAATTACCGGTGGGTTTATTAGTTCAATATCAATAGGGTTATTGATTTTAGTTAGCGAAGAATTCAGACAAAGGCTTTTTGTTGATATTCCTTTTTTACAAAAAACTTTAGATGAAAGTAAAAAGGCTTTAATCCCTTTACAGGAAGAACAAAAAGAACTTGAAGGTAAAATCATTCAAAAAGAAAATGAGTTAAATCAATTAAAAAATAATATTAAAGAATTTAGAAGAGGAAATATTGTTATTAGGAGAGGACAAACTTTATTTATTGCAGAACTTAATTCTAACTCAAATGTTAAGCTTGATTTAACAAAAATCTATAATGAAGCTGATAAATTTGTAAGGAAAATTGTTATCCCAACTAATAAAAAAGCAAAAAATATTCTTTTGTGGAGACCCAGTGATATTACAAAAATTGAAACAATAGCTGCTAGAGATGGCAACTGGATTTTATTAATTAAATCAGCAACAAATGTATTAAAAGGGGATAATTATGTTTTTGTATCTCCTGATTTATTAGAGAATAAATTTATTGTCAAAAAAGGGGATGTTATTACAAGTTCAATTCTGGGAGAAAATGACTTAAATCTTAATTCAATAAATTTAGAAATCAAATCATTACTTAGAGAAACAAGGGATGAAATTAAGTCAAAAGGATCACAAGTTAGTGAAATAAATACAAATGGAAATTTTGTAAAAAAAATTAGAGACTTTCTTCAAGAAAATCAAAATATCAAATTCAAGTTAGAAGTAGTATCTTTGAGAGATAGTAAAACTGTAGAACCTATAGTAGTTGAAATTAATATTTTAAAGATTTCTTCTTAAATGCCCAAAGTAATAACTATTGATCCCGGGCGAAGTAAATGCGGCTTAGTCTTAGCTGAAATAGATGAAAAAAAGGTTTATAAAGCTATCGTTCTTAAAAGTAAATTACTTGAGAATTATGTCAGAAATTTAACTACTGCCGAGGACATATCCCAAATTATTATTGGCAATGGTACCTATAGTAGAGAAATTAAAGAAAAACTATATTTTTTTAAAAAAGAAATAGTAACTTTTGAGGAAAAAAATACTACCTACAGGGCTAAAGCAAGATATTTCGAACTCTTTCCAATTAGTGGTCTGAAGTTTTTAATGCCTAGAGAGGTTTTTATCCTTAATAAAAACCTTGATGCAATATCAGCTTTGTTAATTTTAGAAGATTTTTGTAAAAAAAAGTTTACTTTGAATAAAAATATGGATTTTAAAACTTGGCTGAAATAGTGAACTTATATTCATTCCCTGCTTCAAGTTCATAATCTTTTTTCAATAAAAATCTCAGTAAGGCATCTTCAATTAATGCTCTTCCCAAAGGTGGATTTACCGTTAATAAACCTTTATTAAAGGACCATGTAAAAGTCCATTTAAATTGACTAGCTTCCACAACCCCTTGAATTTGCTTTTTTGTGAAGCAATATTCCTTAACACTTACACTGGCAATAGTCTCAGGTTTTGAACGCATTTCTTAAGATTGCTCTTTATCAAAAGAATTCAGTTCATTAATTATATATTCTTCTTTTTTAGTATTTATTTGTTCCAGGGATTCTATTACTCTCCTATACACTTTATCCAATATTGATTTCTCATCTAAAGAAATATTTCCTAATACATGTGAAATGGTATTGAAATTATTTTTTTCTTTCGTAAGAGGAGACCCAATACCAATTCTTATTCTTTTAAATTTGTTTGTCTGTAATTGTTCAATGATGCTTTTAAGCCCATTATGTCCGCCTGAGCTACCTTTTCTTCTAAATCTTATTTTTCCGAGAGGAAGATCTTTATCATCGACTATTATCAAAATCTGATCTAAATTTATTTTGTACCAATCAACTATTGCTCGGACAGCGTCACCACTGTTATTCATATAGGTATTTGGTAAAAATAACTTGAACGTAGAATTATTTATCTGAAATTCTGAGCATGAACTTTTAAGCTTATCTTTTAATAGAAAATTTGAATTATATTTTTTAGAGAAACTTTCAAGCAGCAAGAAACCTATATTATGCCTATTGTTGAAATGTTTTTTACCAGGATTTCCAAGTCCAATTAAATATATTTCTTTCATGATTTATTTCTAAATCTCTTTTTTTGAGAATTATAAATATATTTATATATAAACTATAACCAATTAATAAAAACAAAAATTTTCAAAAAGTTATTTAGTTCATGCGAAGGCTGCTAAATAACTTTTTTAGAAAATTTACGAAATTTAATTTCCGTTCCAATCTACTGAGAAACCTTGTAGTAGCAGGGATTGGTTATAAATTTGTAGAAGAATAACTAAAAAAACAAGTAGTAGTAGTCCTATTACAGTCATCACAGGAACTGCTCCCCAACCAGGTACCACTTTACCTTGACCTGAATTGCCAATTGCTTTTAGAAGACTGCCTAAGGCTGTTTTTTGACCCATTTGAATTCACAAAATCGAATATTATTTCGCTATTGTATAAGAATTAATACATAAATTGTTCACAAACTTAGCAAAATTGATGCAAACTTTATCATCTGCCCCTGATCCTGCAGTTTCCATAGCAGTAACTATCCTGGCATTACTTCTAGCTTTAACCGGTTTTGGTCTTTGGACTGCTTTTGGACCTAAAGCTGCAAAACTGACAGATCCTTGGGATGACCATGATGATTAATCTTCTTTAAAGTATTTCAAAATTTTCCAAAAATACAAAAAGTAAACAATTAGCCATAGTTTAATTATAAATTTAATAAGATATAAATCTGTCAGCACAAGTAATTCCATGCTCGCCTTAAAAATTTCTGTTTACACTATTGTCTTTTTCTTTGTTGGTATATTTCTTTTTGGATTTTTAGCGAGTGACCCAACAAGAACTCCAAATAGAAAAGACCTAGAAAGTCCGCAAGATTAATCTTTTAAATAAATTTTTAAATTGATTACTGGAATTTCAAAAAAATTAATATTTTTCTCTTTTCTGTTTATTAATTTTTTACAGCCCTCGAAATCAGCCGAATCTGTAAAAATCAATAAAAATATCAATAATCAAAATATCAATTCGATTTGGTCAAAACTTTTTAAAGAAGAGAAATTATCAAGTTTTTCAAAAATTCCTGATGATAATACTTCATATCTAAATTTTTCAAAGAAAAACCATGATTCACTTTTAGTGGCTAATGGCGAAAAGAAACAAGAGTTAATAATTCAATCTGATAAACAGTCTGAAATTAATGATGTTATTTATGCAGAGGGAAATGTATCCGTCGCTTATAGAGGTAAACTGCTTAAAGCAGATACTTTAATTTACGATAAATTAAATAAAAATATAAGTGCTAAAGGAAATGTAACTTTGAAATTAGGGGATCAATTCTTCAAAGTTGCCCAACTGGAGTACAGTTTTATTACTGAAAAAGGATATTTATTAGATGTTAAGGGATATATTAATACCAATACATTGATGGATGACTTATCATCAAATTTCAGTTTATTAGACTCTAATAAATTAGAAAATATACTTGAACTGAATAAAAAGGAAGTTTTAAATACTCCCAGCAAGATTGAAAATTGGTTATTTTTTACAGATAAAATATCTATAGATGGTCAAAATTGGGAAAGCAAGAAGGCTATATTTAGTAATGATTTACTTGAATCGAAACAGGTTAAATTAGCTATAAATTCATTAAAAGTTATTTCTGAAGCAGAGAAATTACGATTCAAGTCATCAATAAACTTTTTAATATTTGAAGAAAAACTTTCAATTCCATTTTGGCTTGGTGATAGAACTTTAACAAAGTCTGGAGAATTTTTTGACTTTGAAAATAGGTGGAATTTAGGATATGAAAACTTAGATAAGGATGGGTATTTTATTGGTAGGAAATTAAACTCAATAGAAATTTCTGATGATTTTGTTCTTGATTTAGAGCCTCAATTTCTAATTCAGAGGTCATTAAAGGGTTATACAAAAAGCTTTGTAAAGAAGGACGAATCAATCACTTCAGATAGGGTTAAGAGAAATTCAAGTTTTGAAGATTATTTTGCTCTAAAATCTCAGATAAAAGGCCCAATAAAAAATTGGAATTTAGAAATAGATAAGAATTTAAATTCTTTTGATTTGGATAAATTTTCAGATGCATTTAGATTTAAAACTGAATTGAGTAAAGAAATTGATTTATTAGATTCAAAATGGGAAAAAAGTTTTTATGGAATTTATAGAGAGAGGATCTGGAATGGTTCATTAGGTGAAGCAGAAATTTACTCAGGTTATGGTTCAAAATTGCAAAAAGAAAATACTTGGATTGTTGATAGCATTAAAAAGTCAGAATTTTTATCTTTAGGTTTGGCCAAAATAACAGCAGAGGCTTTAAATACAAAAAATTTGGTAACTAACCTAAAAGGGAATTTATTTTATTCTCTTGATCAGAAATTTCCAATTAGTATTGTAGAACCTGAAAAGAAATCTATTGATATTTCTTATAAGTACATACCCGAACCAATCACAAAAGGCTTAAGTCTTAATACAAGATTGGAAGCATCATATTCTTTTTATGAAAATGGAGATCATCAAGAATATATAGGTCTAGGTAGTGGCCCAGAATTAATATTTGGTAATTTTAAAAATAAAACTTTTGACTATACCCGTATAAGTTTTTTACCTTTCTATAAATTTATTAGTGGCGAAAGTGTTTTTAAGTTTGATCATAATTATGAGAACTTCACCTTAGATATTTCTTTTGATCAGCAACTATATGGACCCATCATTCTCAAAAGTTTTGGGATTTTGAATCTAACAAATGATTCAAATGATTATGGTGAATTTATAGATTCTAAAATTTCTCTAAATTGGAAGAAAAGATCCTATGAATTTGGTATTTTTTATCAGCCTCATAATCAATCAGGAGGTATTTCTTTTAGTCTCTATGGATTTAAATAGCTATAAAAAATTAGTATTAAATTTTATATAGGGTAATTGGTTAAATTTATTTTCTATTAAATTTTTATTATCAAGTAGTGTTGAAGTAGCATCCCATTCTCCTGATAAAAACATTTTTCTTGAGCTCTCTTTGATCTCAAGATTGAAATTTAAATCTTTTGATTTTGCTAATGAATTTTTAAGATCAATTTCTAAAAGTAAAGATTGATTATTGCAATAGTTTTGTATTTCTTCTATGGATTTTTTAGGTAGCGTAAAACATGGAATTCCTATCGCAATACAGTTACTGTAAAAAATGTCGGCGAAACTCTCGCCTATGATTGCTTTTATACCCCATCTCATAAGCGCTTGAGGGGCATGTTCTCTGCTGGAACCACATCCAAAATTGCTATTAACAACTAGTATTGAGGCATTTTTGTTTTCATCTAGATCAAAAGGATGCTTTCCTTTTAAAGTTTTTCTATCGTCCTCAAAAACAGATTCACCCAATGAATCAAAGTTAACACACTTCAAAAAACGCGCTGGAATTATTCGATCTGTATCAATGTCATTTCCAATCAATGAGATACATTGCCCGTTAATATTTGAAATTTTTCCAATTGGCGGGGTAAAGTCTGATTTCATCAGTTGATAAATTCTCTAACGTCACTGACTTTGCCATTAATTGCAGCAGCAGCAACCATTGCTGGACTCATGAGCAGTGTTCTTCCACTGGGAGATCCTTGCCGACCCTTGAAATTTCTATTACTAGAACTAGCACTAACTTGATTACCTATTAGCTTATCTGAATTCATTGCTAAACACATTGAGCAGCCAGGCTCTCTCCATTGAAATCCAGAATCCTTGAATATCTGATCAAGACCTTCTTGTTTTGCTTCAGTTGCTACTTTTTCTGAACCTGGAACTGCAAATGCTTTGACATTCTTGGATACTTTTTTGCCCTTTAATACTTTAGCTGCAACTCTTAAGTCACTGATTCTTCCATTTGTGCAACTACCTATGAAACAAACGTCTATAGGAGTATCTTTTATTAATTGTCCAGGCTTGAAACTCATATATTCATAAGCCTCTTCTGCAACTAATTTATCATTTGGGGATAATTCATCTAAAAGAGGGATTTGTTGATTAATGCTTATACTTTGGCCGGGAGTAATCCCCCAGGTTACAGTTGGTTCTACCTTAGAAGCATCTAATTTAATTATGTCATCATAAATTGAATTTTCATCGCTTTTTAATGATTCCCACCATCTAAGCGCTCTATCCCAATGCTCATTTTTTGGAGCATATAATTTATTTTTAATGTAACTAAAGGTCTTTTCATCAGGGTTGATGTAGCCGCATCTTGCTCCTCCTTCAATAGACATATTGCATATCGTCATCCTCTCTTCCATTGATAATTCATGTATCGCAGGTCCTGCGAATTCATATGCAAAACCTACTCCTGCCTTTACACCAAGTTTATTAATTATATGAAGGACTAAATCCTTAGCATAAACACCCTTAGATAATTTATTGTCACACCAAATCTGCCTCACTTTCAATTTGTTCATGGCTAAGGTTTGGGTAGCAAGAACATCTCTTACTTGACTTGTACCTATACCAAAAGCAATTGACCCGAAAGCTCCATGAGTTGAAGTATGAGAATCTCCGCAAGCGATTGTCATTCCTGGCTGAGTTAGGCCTAATTCCGGTGCTACTACATGAACTATTCCTTGATTACCACTACCAATATTAAAAAATCTTATTTTATGTTCTAAGCAATTCTTCTCAAGTTTTTCAATCATCTGTTCAGCTAGATTATCTTTGAAAGGCCTGCTCTGATTATCTGTTGGTACAATATGATCAACAGTAGCAACAGTTCTATCAGGGAATTTTACTTTTAATTTTTTGTCCTTTAAAGCACCAAATGCTTGAGGACTAGTTACTTCATGGATAAGGTGAAGACCAATAAATATTTGATCAGATCCTCCAGGAAGACTAGAAACCTTATGTAAATCCCAAACTTTATCAAATAGGGTATCTTGACTCAATTTGTAAAAATAGTTACTTACTATTTGATAATAGGATTAATCGGAGGCTGTTCAAACACACATTTACACTTAGTCTTTGAATTTCTATTCGATTTCGTGTTGAGTTAAATAGTTTTTTTATATTAGTTATATGATTATTCGGTCCTGAAATTGAAATATAGACAAGTCCAACCGGTTTATCTTGACTGCCTCCGTTAGGACCAGCTATTCCACTAATTGCTATTGCCCAATCTGCTCCTAATTTCTCTTTTACATTAATTGCCATGGCCTCACAAACTTCTTCAGAAACAGCTCCATATTTTGTAAGCTTTTCTTTAGAAATATGTAATAATGAATTTTTTAGTTCATTACTATAGGAAACAATACTACCTTGAAAAACTTGAGATGAGCCTGATATTGAGGTTAGTGATGAAGATAGAAGGCCTCCGGTGCAGGATTCAGCAAAAACAATAGTTTCGTTCCTCTTGGTTAATTCTTTTATTAAAACGCTAGGAAGAGTATCGTTATCCTCTCCAAAAATAAATTTTGAAAAATCTTTTTTTAATTTTTCTTTAATAGGTTTAATTATATTTTTTGCTTCTAGGTCGTTCTTAGCTCGCGCGGTGATTCTGAGTTTAACCTCTCCTAAGTTTGCATATGGAGCAACGGTAGGGTTTTTAAGATTTAATAGATCATTAATTTTTTCAGCAACGCTTGATTCTCCAATGCCCGCAAATTTAAGAGTATTTGAAAAAAAGGAATAATTATCTGAGAATTTGGTTTTAATGAAATCATACGCCGTCTCTTCCCACATAGTTTTCATTTCACTGGGTACTCCTGGGAAAGTAAGGATAGTAAAACCTTTTACTGGTTCCCAAATCATTCCTGGGGCAGTGCCCCTAGGGTTATTAATAATTTGAGCATTTTCTGGGAAGAAACATTGTTTCCTTAAGCTGGAGGAATCTTCCTTGAGCTTTGAGTTTGAAAGCTTTTGTTTAATTTCCTCCCATAAGAGCGGTCTTTCAAACAGAGATACATTAAAAGATTTGGCTATTGCTTCAGTAGTTAAGTCATCTGGGGTGGGTCCCAAGCCACCAGTTGTAATTAGAATATTACTTCTTTTCGATATTTCTTGAATTACTTTTATAATTCGATCACAATTATCACCGACAGTTGATTGCCTAAAGTGATTTAAGCCTAATTGAGATAACTGTTCAGAAATCCATTGAGCATTTGTATTGATAATATTTCCTAAGAGTAGCTCTGTTCCAATAGAAAGAATTTCAACTCCCTTGGAGTTAGAACTCATTTAATTGATGCTTCCAGTTTGCCTTCATAAAGAGGAAAACGGTTACACAAGGTTAATACTCTTTCTTTACATTGACTTTCAATCAGTGAATCGTCTGGGTTAAGTAATCTATCAGCAATAATTTCGCCAACTTCAGCAAAAGCATCTTCATTAAAGCCTCTAGTAGTTAAAGCAGCAGTTCCCAACCTTAGTCCGCTGGTTACAAAAGGTGATTCAGGGTCAAATGGAACAGTATTTTTATTTGCAGTGATATTCACTTCACTTACAAGTAAGTCAGCAATCTTACCAGTCATATTGATACTTCTTAAATCGAGTAAAACAATATGGTTATCAGTGCCTCCACTAACGATGTTAATACCTCTATTTATTAAAGTTGAAGCTAGAACTTTTGCATTCTTTATTACTTGCTGGGAATAATTAACGAAATCTGGTTGCAAGGCTTCTCCAAATGCAACTGCTTTAGCTGCAATTATATGTTCGAGGGGCCCACCCTGAGTTCCAGGGAAAACAGATTTATCAAATTTCTTTCCAAATTCTGCATCTTTACATAAGATAAGTCCCCCTCTAGGCCCTCTTAATGTTTTATGAGTAGTTGTGGTTACTACATCACAATATGGTATTGGATTTGGGTGAAGTTTACTTGCTACAAGACCGGCGATGTGTGCAATATCAGCCATTAAGAATGCACCAACTTCATCTGCAATATTTCTAAATGACTCAAAATCGATTGTTCTTGGATAAGCAGAATATCCACATATGATTAATTTTGGTTTTTTTTCAAGTGCTATCTCTCTTATTTCGTCAAAATTTAATTCACTAGTTTCATTATTTACACCATAGTGAACTGCATTGAACCATTTACCACTCATATTTACTGGAGAACCATGAGTTAGGTGTCCACCATGAGATAAATCCATCCCCATGATTGTGTCGCCAGGTTTAAGTAGACTTAGGAAAACAGCAGCATTTGCCTGCGCTCCACTATGGGGTTGAACATTAGCCCAATTTGCATTAAATAATTTTTTCGCTCTCTGAATAGCTAATTCTTCGATTTCATCAACAAATTCACATCCCCCGTAATATCTTTTTTGGGGTAATCCCTCGGCGTATTTATTTGTAAGTACGGAACCTTGAGCCTGCATAACGGCAATTGATGCGAAATTTTCGCTTGCGATTAACTCAAGATGAGTTTCCTGCCTATTTTTTTCAGAGTTAATAAAATTCGATATTACTGGATCACTTTCTTTGAGATTTTGAAGGATATTCATTGAATTTGAAAAGTAATACCCATAATATAGACGATATTTTTTAGAAAAATATAAAAAGAATATTTCAGAATTTTAAACGCGCCTGGAGAGATTCGAACTCCCGACACCCTGATCCGTAGTCAGGTGCTCTAATCCACTGAGCTACAGGCGCATAATTATGTAATATCTCTGTTTCAGGGTCTCTTAGTCAACTAGATTTCGGGTAAAATATCTATTATTAACAATCTAATTATTAGTATGCCTATAAAGTGGTACGGAAATGGTGACTCAGAAGATCCTATCTATAAACATTTTTCTCGAATAGTAAATTTTGTTATTCATTGCATGATATTTACTGCGATAGTAAGTGGTACGTGGCTTTTAAAAGAGATAAAATATGAAATCAGCTATTTTAATAATTTTGCAATTGTCTGGTCAGTTCTTTTGGCCTCCCATTTATTTTTCGTAATTATAAAAAAACCTAAAGATACTTCAAAACAATCAACTTAATTTAATTTCTATTTATGGACTCTCAGATAAGTATAAGTGATCTAGAAAATGTTATTTCCGAAAAGGTTTTTATAAAAATAGAAAAGTGGAATTTGTATCTTGGAGACGCTGGACTAGCTAGGCATCTTGCTATTGAATGTATCAGCAATAAAGATCAAGGCCCATTGAAGGCTGCAAAATTAAGTCTTAAAGCAATAAATGTAAAAGTAGGGGATGGTGTTAATAGTATTCCACTGATAAATTTAATCACTAACTCACAAGTTCTAGAATTAGAAGAGATTTTGGAAAGTTTTTTTTAAAAACTAAATCTTTTTTTTTGAAACTTTAAATTTATTTACTTTTAAGAATTTTGTAAGTAAAAAATAAATCACAAAAAAAGTTAGAGTTCCAAATATTAATAATAAAAATTCTGCAACATTTGAATTGAAGTTATTCGTAGTTTGGAGAATAGTAAAACAAAGTTTGCTGTCTATTAATGCTGCTAATGACATGAGGCTAATTTTGCTCAATAAATCTAAGTTAGGTAAATGGATATCTTCATTTCGCAGATTAATAGAAAGCAAAATACAGAGTATAAGGTTCACTATTACTGAAGATAAAATTATTCCCACAACTCCGAAATTATATGGAGAAAGATTCCCAAAATTCTTAATTGGGGCACCAATTAAAAACCAATCAAAAAAAATATTAAATATTATCCCTGCAAATGAAGACTTAAAAGGGAAGTTTGTTCTTTCTATTGAATAGTAAGTTCTTACTAATAAATCTCTATAAAGATAAAATGGTATTCCAACTGCATAAGCAATTAATATATTTTTTACTTTTAAAGTTGCTGAATAATCAAAAGATCCTCTTTGAAAAACTAATTGTACGATTTGATTATTGAATGTTATGAAAAATCCGGTTAAAAAAATAGCTGTCAAGAAACAGTACTCTACCCCAGATATCAATTTTTTTTGGAGACCTCTTTTGTCTTTTTCACTTCTTAATTTAGAAAATTTTGGAAGTAATGGCAGAATCAAAGAATTAGATAATATGCCTAAGGGGGCTTGTATAAGAAAGTTTCCGTAAGCTAGTCCAGATGCTGCGCCTTGAAAACTTGAAGCGAAAAACATATCGATAAAAACATTAATTTGACTTAAACCTGATGAGATAGATGCTGGAATAATTAGTTTGAAAATTCTCCTCTCTTCATCTTTAAATAAATTAAAGGTTGACTCTAATCTCAAGAGACCAATTTTATTTGTTTCCCAAATTTGAACAACAAACTGAATTAAAGTCCCTGTCAAAGTTGCAAATGCCAGTAATCCCGTGTAAGTAAAGAAATTGGAAGATGTATTTTCTTGGTTGAAAACCCAATTAAATAAAATAAAAAAGATAATAGTTACGCTTGTTATTGCTGGACTTATACTTGATAAAAAGAATTTTCTTTGGGAGTTTAAGGCGCCAAAGCTTAAACCTATGAAGCCGGATAAAGGGATGCAAGGTGTAAGTATTTGTAATTGGTAAGTGGCAATAGATTTTGCTTTGTAACTTAAATTCGGGGCCAATAAATCAATTAATAAACTAGAATTCGAGAAAATCAATATGGCTAAAATTAATAATAATATTGAAAGTTTTATGCTTACTTGAGTTAAAACAGTCCCTCCATTTTTTTTGTTAAGCGGAGTTAAAACTGCAACAACTGCGTTATGCAATGGACCATTAATACCCCCAATGATTATTAGCAAAAAACCAGGAATTATATATGCATAATTAAATGCGTCGTATGTTGTGCCAACCCCAAAAGCAGCAGCTATAAATATTTGTCTTATACATCCAGCTAATTTACTTAGACTAGTACCCAACGAAATTGAAAAAACATTATTTTTTAAAAATGAATGCATTTGGATTCGTCTATAATTTTCAATAAGTTTAAGTTTCAATTATATTTGATTTCTAACTAACGACATATTTATGAATGATCGGATAATTGATTTTGATCCATTAATTGAAGGGGTCTTAATTAAGAGGTATAAAAGGTTTCTTGCAGATATTGAATTAGAGAGTGGAGAGGTAGTAACTGCTCATTGTGCTAACACAGGCCCAATGAAGGGACTTTTGAGCGAGGGAGCAAAAGTAAGAATAAGTGTTTCCCCTTCTCCAAAAAGAAAATTACCTTTTACTTGGGAACAGATATGTGTTTTTAATTCAAAAAATGAAGAGGTTTGGGTAGGTATTAATACTCTATTTGCAAATAAGTTAATCAAAAAGGTTATTGAGAAAAATCTGCTAAAAGAAATAATAGGTGAAATAGAGACAATAAAATCTGAAGTTCCTTATGGAAAAGATAAAAAAAGCAGAATTGACTTTTTTTTAACCCCAAAATCTTCAAATCCTGATAAACGTAACATTTACATAGAGGTTAAAAATACGACTTGGATTAAAGAAAATGTAGCTCTATTCCCAGATACAGTCACGAAAAGAGGCCAAAAACATCTCATGGAATTAAAGGAATTAATTCCTGAAAGTAAAAGTGTTTTAGTACTTTGTATAACGAGAAAAGACGCTTGTTTTTTTGCTCCTGGAGATGACGCAGATCCCTTATACGGCAGTCTTTTTAGAGAAAATCATAGTGCAGGAATGATAACTATCCCATGTTCCTTTGAATTTCATAAAGACCACGTATCATGGGAAGGATTTAAACCGTTGAAATAAATAAAATCTTGATAATTTGAAACTCTTAAAAAAAAATTTTTTAAATTTAACAGATATAGTTTTAAGGCGCAACTATAAAATTGGTAACAACAACTACTAGACACTAATAAGTTTTTTGAGCAAAATTGAATATGAAAGGAAACAGCACAAACTGTTTTTTTGCAGATCTAATTTTTTTTTATGACCACTGCTTTGCAAACGCCTCAAAGGCGCTCTAGGTCCAGATTACAAGATGCAAGTCTTGTTAATGGACCTATGCTCCTTTTGAGGAGTATTCGAGGATTTAGTTCAAACCGCTCAATGTTGTGGCTTGCAACTGTTCCTTTAGCTTTGTTTGGTTTAGGTATTTTCAATCTTTCAGCTCACGCAGCTGATTTACCTGAGTTGAATGCAGCTTTTCTTGCTAACAATTTATGGCTTTTGATCGCTACTATTTTAGTGATCTTCATGAACGCTGGTTTCGCTATGGTTGAGGCAGGTATGTGTCGTTCTAAGAACGCAGTTAACATCCTTGCTAAAAACCTATTCGTATTTGCTCTAGCTGTAACCTCTTATTGGTTTATCGGCTATTCATTAATGTACGGAGGTAGTGTTGCTGACGGATGGCTTTATTTTGGAGGCTTATTTTTTGATCCAACAGTTACTGCAGATATGGTAACTGATGCTGGATTAGTCCCAACAGTTGATTTCTTGTTCCAGTCTGCATTTGCAGGAACCGCGGCAACTATCGTATCCGGTCTTGTTGCTGAAAGAGTTAAATTTGGAGAATTTGTTGTTTTTGCTGTCGTATTAACTGCATTTATATATCCAATTGCTGGTAGCTGGAAATGGAATGGTGGTTGGCTTGATTCTTTAGGTTTTGTAGACTTTGCTGGTTCTTCAATTGTTCACTCAGTTGGAGCATGGGCGGGTCTTGTAGGAGCTATGCTTCTTGGACCAAGAATTGGCAAGTACTCTGATGGGAAACCACAGGCTATGCCAGGACACAACATGGCTATAGCTACTCTAGGTGCATTAGTTCTATGGATAGGTTGGTATGGGTTTAACCCCGGTTCTCAACTTGCTATGGATCAATGGGTTCCATATGTTGCTGTAACAACTACTTTAGCAGCAGCAGCTGGTGCTATAGGTGCAACTATTGTTTCAACATTAACTTCTGGTAAGCCTGATCTTACAATGATAATTAACGGAATCCTTGCTGGTTTGGTTAGTATCACTGCTGGTTGTGGTGATATGACTCTTGCTGGAGCCTGGTTTGCAGGACTAGTGGGCGGAATAATCGTTGTATTTTCAGTTGCAGCACTTGATGCCGCTGAGATCGATGATCCTGTAGGCGCATTCTCTGTTCACGGAGTTTGTGGTGTATGGGGTACTGTTGTTATCGGTCTTTGGGGTACAGCTGTACAAGGTGATGGAGCAGGTATGGGATTGTTCAATGGCGGAGGTATTACCCTTCTTCTAGTTCAAGCTCTTGGTGCCGCAGCTTATGCTATTTGGACACTAGTTACTTGCTGGATTGCATGGTCTGTAATTGGAGGATTATTCGGTGGAATCCGAGTATCTGAAGAGGAAGAGACTCAAGGCTTAGATATAGGAGAGCATGGAATGGAAGCATATCCAGACTTTGCATCTGCTAAATAATCTAACTAAAAATTAATTTAAGAAACCTGACTTATGTCAGGTTTCTTTTTTTTTACGAAAAATTATTTAAAAAGTTGTATTATAGGAAGATGGATACTCAAGCTTTTAGAAGATCCCTTCATCATTCTGATAGATACAATAGAAGGGGTTTCGATTCTCCAACAAAAAGAGCTCAAGCGTTAGAAGAAGCTTACCAAAGCGATTTGATAAGTTCTATAAGAGATAATAATTTTACTTACACTAAAGGCAGACTAAATATTAAGTTGGCCCAAGCTTTTGGTTTCTGTTGGGGAGTTGAACGAGCTGTTGCAATGGCTTATGAAACTAGAAGACATTACCCAAATGAGAACATTTGGATAACAAACGAAATAATTCATAATCCCTCGGTTAATGATCATTTAAGAAAAATGAATGTAAAATTCATCTCAGCCAAAAATGGAATTAAGGATTTTTCTTTAGTTTCTAATGGAGATGTTGTGATACTCCCTGCTTTCGGAGCTACTGTTCAAGAAATGAAACTCTTGCATGAGAAAGGTTGTCATATCATTGATACAACTTGTCCATGGGTTTCTAAGGTTTGGCATACAGTTGAAAAACATAAAAAACATGTTTTCACATCTATTATTCACGGAAAATTTAAACATGAAGAGACTCTCGCTACAAGTTCATTCGCGGGTAAATATTTAGTTGTACTTGATTTAGAAGAAGCGAACTATGTTTCTGAATATATTCTGGGGAGAGGTAATAGAAATGAGTTTATGAACAAATTTGCTAAAGCTTGTTCTAACGGATTTGATCCTGATAAAGATTTAGATAGAGTGGGAGTTGCAAATCAGACAACTATGCTTAAGAGCGAGACTGAGGAAATTGGAAAGGTTTTTGAAAGGACGATGTTAAAGAAATTTGGACCAGAAAATTTAAATAGTCACTTTTTAGCTTTTAATACTATTTGTGATGCAACAGAAGAAAGGCAAGATGCAATGTTCTCTTTGGTTGATGAAGACCTTGATATTTTAGTAGTTATTGGAGGCTTCAATTCCTCTAATACTACTCACCTACAAGAAATAGCAATTAATAAAAATATTTCTTCTTTTCACATTGATACTCCAGAGAGGATATCAGTTGTAGAAAACTCAATATTTCATAAACCATTAGGTTCAGAATTAGAACTTAAAAATAATTTTCTACCTAATGGAAAAATTAATGTTGGAATCACCTCAGGCGCATCCACTCCTGATAAGGTTGTTGCAGATGTAATTGAAAAGTTAATTGATATTGCTTCCTGAATTTGTTATTCATTTATAAATTTGCTTAGTTTTTTTAATTTATTAGTCAGATAATTCCAAAAAATCTACTTTATTAACTAGAATAATGAAAAATTAATGAAGTATGGAAGACAAAGCACAAACTAATCAGGTTCAAACTGCAAGTATGAATAGAACTAAAGCACCCCAAAAA
The DNA here is from genome assembly GCA_902621675.1 of uncultured Prochlorococcus sp. GTDB lineage: Bacteria > Cyanobacteriota > Cyanobacteriia > PCC-6307 > Cyanobiaceae > Prochlorococcus_A. Next base: position 59,206 of record CACNMX010000003.1, read on the forward strand.
GTTGAAGTTGTAGTTGCCAATTCATCTTCAGGGTCAGAAGTAAATATACTCGGAGAACTATCGATTTTTGTTTTAAGAATAGGTTTTTGCGCTTTGATGATTCATCATGGCCTAGAAAAACTTCAGGATCCGCAAGGTTTCGCTGAGTTTGTAGTTGGTAAGTACTTTCCATTTTTGCCAGGTGATCCTGTTATTTGGACTTTTGGAGCAGCAATTACTCAATTAGTATGTCCACTAGGATTGGCTTTAGGTATTTTTGCGAGGCTTTCTTCACTTGGTCTATTCTCAACCATGGCATTTGCAGTTTATTTTCATCTTCTCGATACTGGACTAGAAGGATTTCCTCTTGCAGTGGTTGAAGGTCATAATTATGCTTTTGAATTGTCTTTCATATATGGTGCTATTTCTCTTTACTTTCTATGTGCAGGTCCAGGAAGGTTATCTTTATTCAGGAAAACAAACAAGATTACATATTATCCAAAATCAACATAATTCAATGTAAAAAATGCCTTTTATGGGTAAATACCATAGAGATTCCTTTCGAATTACACATATCAATACTTTCTTGGTCTCTTAGACTTCCACCAGGTTGAATAATAGCTTTTATACCATACTCATTTGCTAGTTCTACAGTATCTGCAAATGGGAAAAACCCATCACTGGCCAAGACAGCATCAGAACATGAACTTCCGGCTGCTTTTAATGCAATTTTTGCTGCTCCAACTCTATTCATTTGTCCAGCTCCAATACCAATAGTTTTTTGGTTTTTTGCAATAACAATGGCATTAGATTTCACGTGTTTACAAATCTTCCATGCAAAATTTAGATCCAAGTTAATTTGATTGCTTGGCTTTTTATTAGTTACTGAAATCCAATTTTCAGTTTTTTCTTCACTATTATCAGTATCTTGAACTAGCAATCCTCCCATTATTGATTTAGTAGAAATTTGATTCTTTTTTGGTATTTGTTTTTTTGAAAACTTTAAAATTCTTAAATTCTTTTTAACTTTTAATATTTCTAAAGCTTCCTCATCAAAAGATGGGGCGACGACACATTCTAGGAAAATCTCTTTCATTTGAATTGCGGTCTCATTATCAACATTTGAATTAAAAGCAACTATGCCTCCAAATGCACTAACTGAGTCACATGCCAAAGCATTAAAAAATGCTTGAGAAGCTGAATTGCTTATAGAAGCACCACAAGGATTATTGTGTTTAAGAATAACAGAAGCAAACATATCGGTTGTGAGTTCATCTTTTTCTTTGTACCCAAATTCTAAAACTGTTGAAAGTGCTGCCTCTAGATCCAATAGATTGTTATAACTTAAATCTTTACCTTGTAATTGTTCCGCTGAGTTCCATCCTATTTCGCTTAAACCATACCAAAAAGCTTTTTGATGTGGATTCTCCCCATATCTTAAGGTTTTGATTAGTGGATAAGATTCAATATATTTTGAAGATTGTAAACCTCTTTCTTTTCTTATCCAATTAGATATTGCAGTGTCATAGTCTGCTGTATGCTGAAAAGCTTCAAAGGCTAATTGTGCTTTATATGAGTCCTTTAATTTACCCTTTTTACTTTCTTCAAGAAAATTTTGATACTGACTGGGATCAACTAAAACGGAAACGTCTTTGTGATTTTTAGCTGCAGAACGAATCATTGATGGTCCTCCTATATCAATATTTTCAATAGCCTCTTCCCAATTAGCTCCTTCATTTACAGTTTTTTTAAAAGGATATAAATTGACAACTACCAAGTCAATTAACTCAAGATTGTTAGCTTCTATATCTTTTTTATGTTCCTCGTCATTTCTTTTAGCTAATATCCCCCCGTGTATTTTTGGATGTAAAGTTTTAACTCTTCCTCCAAGAATTTCAGGAGAATTAGTAAAATCTGCAACTTTAATAACTGGAATTTTTGCTTCTATAAGATGTTTGGCAGTTCCTCCACTTGATATGATTTTATAATTAAATTGCTCTACCAATTCCTTACAAAATGGGATTATATTTTTTTTATCAGAGACACTTACTAAAGCTAATGGTGACATTATGGAAAAGTTTACTTACTTAAGAATATAAACATGAAATATGCTATCAATCATGAATTTGTCTCGATTAGCTCTCAAACTGCAACTCATAGAATTATTTTGATGCATGGTTGGGGAGCTGATTCTGATGACCTTTTAACATTTGGAAAGGAGATGACTGAAAAAATAAATCTTGATTTTGAGGTAATTTCTTTGAGGGCTCCTGGATTGCATCCGAGTGGTCAGGGAAGACAGTGGTATGGTTTATACCCACATGATTGGAATGGAGCTGAGGTTGAAGTAAATAAACTTTTAGTGACATTAAAAGAATTTGATACTCATCAGATTCCACTAAGAAAAACAATTTTGTTGGGGTTCTCTCAGGGGGCGGCAATGGCAATTGATGCAGGATTTAAATTAAATTTTGGATTAATTGTTTCTTGTAGTGGTTATCCTCACCCCAATTGGGCCCCGGGAGAAAAATGCTCGCCTTTGATTATTAGTCATGGCTTATTTGATGACGTCGTGCCTATAGATGCTTCTAGGAATATTTATAAAAAAGTAAAGAGTAAGTCTTCTAAATTTTGTGAATTATTAGAATTCGATGGATTTCACCAAATTGATTCAAATTTAAATAATTTTATAAGTTCAAATATAAGTAATATTTTTTAAACAAAAGCATATTCGTATTCTTCAATCTCTTCCCAATCATCAGCAGTAAGTTCTAGCCCCTCAAAAATTTTTTCTTCACCAATTCCTTCAACTACAACTTTTAGTGATGGAAATAGAAAATGATTTTCTTCGGCATATTGGGCGCTAAATAAACCTTTTTCACCCCAAAAAAACCTATCGGTGGTATGTTCATTTCTTCTGACATTGAAAACTGAAGGTGCAGAGAGACCATTTTCAGCTATAAATCTTCTTGCTGCTGTAACTGGTTTATGTTTGCCAGTTTCGATATGATAAATAGGCACATGTGCCATTACTCTTTGGCCAGCCAATCTTCTTCTGCTGATTCTTTTTCTTTTTTTTGACATTGATTGGTACTCCTGAAATTATTAATGAGATTAGTCTTATTTTTTTTACTAATCTAATATATGTGATTTTAAATTCACTTCAAATTACATAGAGGACCCATCAACCCCTGATGTAGCTTAAAATATGATTAAATGTTCATATTTAAGGCTGGCTAAAGTCAGACCTCTTTATATATCTTAATACTTTTTTCATATTTTACAAGCCTTTTTTCAAGTTTTTTTTTAAAAAATTTCCCAAAATTTTATTAATTATGAATCTATCAAAAAAATTTGAAGAATTGATAATAAAACAGCTAGAGAGTTTTGGTTGCTCAATGGGCGTGACTAATTTAGTTATGTATCTCGCATCAGCTAAGCAAGGAACTAAAGCATCTTTTGAAATGATTGGACAATGGCCGCAAATTGATCGGCTACTTACTTCAATAGAAGATGATCCTTCACTAAAGGTTTCATCGCCTAATAGAAGATGGTACCCGCTACAAGAAAACGATATTCTACTTGGTGTCCTTCGTGTAGAAACTGATTTGAAAGGGGGGAATTGGCCAGTATCTCTCGATTCTAGATTAAAAGCTCTATCTATATCTTTAGCTAAATGTGTCTCTATCGAATTAGAACGTCAAAATAAAAATGAAGAAGTCAATTATTTAAAAAATCAGGTCAATGTCATAATTCATCAATTAAGGAATCCATTAGCTGCTATTAGAACATACGCAAAATTATTAATAAAAAGACTTGGTTCAGATGATGATTCTATTGAAATAGTCGAACGCATGATAATAGAGCAAAAACAAATTAATCAATATATGGATTCTTTTGCTCAATTAAATTCACCTATTCAACTTCCTCTGGAAATTGGAGAGGAAAGATTATTATTACCACCAAATTTAGATAATAAAAAGGTAATAACTGTTCAGAGTTTATTAAGGCCAATATTAGAAAGGGGTAAAGCTAATGCGGACTTAGAGAATAGAGATTGGACTGAACCTTCTCTTTGGCCAGATTGGACTATTTCACCATTAAAAGCAAAATATGCTGTAATTGCTGAAATTGTGGCAAATCTATTAGAAAATGCGTTTAAATATGCCCAAAAAGATGCTGAAATCGGGATCGCAATTACGAGTAATGGACTCTGTATATTTGACGATGGTAAAAAAATAACCAAAAATGAAAACGAGAAAATTTTTGAAAAAGGTTTTAGAGGATCTGCTGCTAAAAAAAAGGACGGCACTGGTGTGGGACTTTTCTTGGCGAGGAAATTAGCAAAACACATTGGAGGAGATTTGAGATTGCTGGAAAATAACTCGGTAGATAATACTGAGAAATCAAAAAATCTAAAGAAGAAAAATATTTTTTATTTAGAACTACCTATAAAAGAATTGCATGCATAAATAACATTGCAGTTTCAACTAGAACAACACTTGCACCGCAGGCATCTCCGTTAAAGCCTCCAATTTTTTTACCCAGTATGTTTGGGATAAAATAGCTTAGAAAAATACCAATCAAAATAAGAATTAAAAATTTAATTAAAATTGCTTGGGATGTAATTGAAACAAATTGATATGCAATGAAAATTAAAAGAAAAATAATGGAGATCAAAGATTCTTTTTTAAATCCATTCCAAAACTTTTTGTGACTAACAGATTTTTTCTTATAACTCAAATATTTAAACTTTTCTATAAAAAATAAATTTGAAAATCTTCCCCAAAATAAGCATATAGGTAAAACAAAAATTACTAGGTTTTGAATTTTCAGTATGCAAGCAATTTGAATTAAAGTTATAAAAACTAAAGCTTGAACGCCAAAGGAACCAACTTTACTGTCTTTCATGGCTTTTAAACGTTTCTTTTTACCCGCAAAAATGCCATCGAAAGTATCCATTAAACCATCTATATGTAGACCACCAGTAATTAAATATCCTGAAGCCAAACAAATTAATGCAGATGCATAAATTGACCAGGAGTTTGTTGTTAAAAAAAGAAAAATATAACTCTGTATTGTTCCAATCAAAAATCCTAAAGGCGGGGCAAATTGTGCAATATTTTTAAATTCGGGATTAATTAAAGGTATCTTTGGAAATGTTGTATAGAAAATCCAAGATCCTGCTAAATTTTTTATTAAATATTTTTTGATGAGATAAAAATAGATTCAGTATTAAATAATAGGGTAAATTAATGAAAAAGGATCAAAAAATTTTATAAATTATCGTGTTTGAATTTGAAATTACATCGAATTGCAGTAATACAGCGGCAAGAACTGGTATATTTCATACACCAAATGGTCAGGTAAACACACCAAAATTTATGCCTGTGGGTACTTTGGCAACGGTTAAAGGAATTTCATCTAAGCAGTTAACCTCTACAGGATCAGAAATGATTCTTTCAAATACCTTTCATCTTCATTTACAACCTGGAGAAAAACTAGTTAAAGAATCTGGCGGAATACATAAGTTCATGAATTGGCCGAAGCCTATTCTTACTGATTCAGGAGGATATCAAGTTTTTAGTTTGGCCAAATTAAATAATATTTCTGATAAAGGCGTGGAATTTAAAAATCCAAGAGATGGTAGTCATGTTTTTTTATCACCTGAAAAAGTAATACAGATTCAAATGGATCTTGGATCGGATGTTGCGATGGCTTTTGATCATTGTCCTCCGCATACAGCTAACGAAAATGATATTGAGGACTCTTTACAAAGAACTCATTCATGGTTGCAAAAATGTGTTGAGACTCATCAGAAATCCAATCAAGCATTATTCGGTATAGTTCAAGGTGGAAAGTATCCGAGATTGAGAGAATACAGTGCAAAATATACAAGTTCTTTTGATCTTCCTGGAATAGCGGTGGGAGGTGTAAGTGTTGGCGAGGCAGTCGAAGAAATACATAGTGTAATTAATTACGTCCCGAAATTCTTACCAATAAATAAACCAAGATATTTAATGGGAATTGGCTCCTTAAAAGAAATTTCTCTAGCTGTTGCTAATGGATTCGATATATTTGACTGTGTTTTGCCTACAAGACTAGGGAGACATGGGACTGCATTTTTTAATGGTGAAAGATTGAATTTGCGAAATGCTCGATTTAAAAATGACTTTTCTCCAATTGACAAAACTTGTAAATGCGAAACCTGTAAATCCTATTCTCGAGCATATTTGCATCATCTAATTAGAAACGACGAAATATTAGGCCTAACTCTCATAAGTTTGCATAATATTGCTCACTTAATAAGATTTACCAATGCAATTTCTACTGCAATTAGAGATAATTGTTTTACAAATGATTTCGCTCCTTGGAAAACATCCTCTATTGCTCACCATACGTGGTAACGTCTTATCATAATTAATTAAATTATCAAAAAGGTGCTCATTCTATTTAATACATTCGCTGAATTGCCCGAGGCTTATAAGGCCTTTGCTCCAACCGTTGATGTTCTTCCACTGATTCCTTTATTTTTCTTTTTATTAGTGTTTGTTTGGCAAGCTGCTGTTGGATTTAAATAAAATTCTTTCAGTTTAGATTGTTTGTATTAGACTGGATTTTCAAGTAAAATCGCATCTCCGGAATTTTCTACTGCACTCTCTATAAAATCAGCAATTTTTAATGCTCTTGAGGCTTGCTCACCATCCACCTCAGGTATTTCTTTGCCCTGAACGCACTTAAGAAAATGCTCCAATTCTGCATAAAGAGGCTCAATGGAGGTTGTGCTAACTTCTTCAACATATCCGTCATTTCTATAAACTAATTCTCCATGTTCTGCAGTGTATGATTCATGAGACTTTCGATGGATTTGCAAAGAGTGATTTAAAAAATCGGTTTCTACTAACCCATTTTGGCAGTGGGCACTTAAACTTCTAATTTTTTTGTGACTCATTTTACTGGCAGTTAAGCTTGCAATAACATTATTTTTAAAAACTAAAGTTGCATTAACATAGTCTATTAATCCTTCGCTATTTCTTCCTCCAACTGCAGCTAATTTTTGTATTTTTGAGTTTACAAGCTCTAAAACAAGATCAATGTCATGAATCATTAAATCCATGACCACAGATACATCATTTGCTCTATCTGCATGAGGACTGTGCCGCCTTGCTTCTAAAACAACAATTTCTTCATTATGTACTATTTTATTTAATTCCCTAAAAGCAGGATTAAATCTTTCAATATGCCCGACTTGTAATAGACAGTTGCTTGCATTAGCAGCCTCTATTAAGGATTTTGCTTCCAATTCGTTAGCTGCAATTGGTTTTTCAATGAGTACGTTAGTATTTCCCTTAAGACAATCTAGTCCTACTTTTTGATGAAGTAGTGTTGGGACTGCGATGCAGATAGCATCAACTTTTGGGATTAAGTCTTTATAATTTTTGAACCATTCACATTGAAATTGCTCAATAGCTAATTTGCCTCTCTCTTCATTTGGATCGGCCACACCAACGAGATTTGCATCTTTGAGTAAACTTAGTACACGGGCGTGATGCCAGCCCATATTCCCTATACCTATGACACCAACCTTTACGGGTGATGAGGTTGGTTGCATAATTTTAAATCCTTATATTAATTAACATTATCCTCTATGGGGAGCCACATTTAGCTTTTAGGTAGGATTATTTTAACACGATCAATTTTTGGACCTGACATCGAAATTACTTCAAACTTAATGTTATTAAAATCTAAAACGTCGCCAATTTTTGGAACCATTTGAAATTTTTCTAGCATAAATCCAGCAAGGGTATGATAATCAGTACCCTCTGGAACGGAACATCCTAACTTCTTATTGATTTCAATAATTTCTGATTTTCCAGCTATTGACCATTTTCTAGAGAAATTATCTAACATTCTCATGTCTGAATAAATTCTATTATTAAGCATTTCCTCTCCAACTATTTCGCCATTTAGATCAGCTGCAGTTATAAGCCCCTCTGTTCCACCGTGTTCATCAACTACTAGTAAGAAAGGATTGTAGTCTCTTACTATTGGAAATATTTCCGCTAGTGAACATGTTTCTATTATTTTCGTTACTGGTAAAAGGAATGGCTCTAATAATGTATCGGCCTCCATTTCACCTTTTGATATTGGATTAGCTAGGTAACGCAAATCTAATACACCTAATACATCATCTAAAGACTCACCAATCACAAAGAAGCGAGCATGTCGAGTTTTATCTACTTGTTTCATGAGTTCTGAAAAGGTTATATTTTTTGGCAAAGTTACCATTTCAGATCTTGGAATCATTACTTCTTTAACTTGTGTATCTTTTAAAGCAAAAACTCCTTCAAGAATATTTTTCTCATCTGGTTTTAAACCTGTTACATTATCTGTTTCTATAAGAGTTTCTAATTCTCCTGCAGATAAACCCGAGTTTAAAGAATCCCATTTTTTATTTAAATTGAACAAGCCCAAACAGGCGCTAGCAAAGAATTCTATTATCCTAACTATAGGATTCATTGCTTTTCTAACGGCATCGAATATTGTCGTAAGCCTTAATGCAGCAGATTCTGGATTGTTAATAACTAGTGCTTTTGGAATTAGTCCAGAAACGAGAGTAACAACTAAAACAACAAATAAAAACAATAAAAGATCATAAACTCTATTTGATAAAATATTGCTTTTCCAATAATCATTGGCCAGGTTACCAGATAGCCATCCAATTGCAATTAATGAAATTGTTACTCCAAATTGAGAGGCAATTAATGAAGATCTAAAGCGTTTTTGAATTTTTAAAATTGAAAACGCTCCCTTCTTTTTTTCTTCTATTAACCTTAAAACTTTACTTGGTCTTATTAATAAAAAAGAGAGTTCACTAGCTGCAAAGAAAGCTGGGAAAAATAAAAGAAATAAAAGTAGAGTTATTTTCATTCAATGACAAATGAATAATGGGGGTGGCGAGGATCGAACTCGCCTTAGCCAAATTATGAGTTTGGTGCATTCACCAGATTGCTACACCCCCAAGGGAATTTTTGTAATTTTAATTACATTGAATTTCAATATACAATATAAAAATAATATTTCAAAAAACACCTCATTTGGAAGTTTTTGTGAGATTTCTTTTTTTTCTTCTAATCTTTAAATATAAATTGAACTTTTACTAATGGGCAAATTTTCGGATAAGTATGATTTAAATAAAGCAAAATTGTTAAAACAGTTAATTGAAAAATCTTACAAGAAAGGAAATTTTACTTTATCTTCAGGAAAAAAAAGCATTCATTACTTGAACTGTAAACCAGTTTCATTAAATGGCGAAGGCTTAAACTTAATAAGTGATTTATTTTTAGAGTTAAAGGACTCAAGGTCAAAAGCTGTAGCAGGATTGACATTAGGTGCAGACCCTATAGTAAGTGGATTAATTGTAAAAGCAGCTTCGCAAGGTTTAAACCTAGATGGTTTAATAATTCGCAAAGAAATTAAAAAATACGGAACCAAAGCTGGAATAGAGGGCCCTACATTAGAAGAAGGAACTTTGGTAACTGTTTTAGAGGATGTCGTTACAACTGCTGGTTCAGTGATAAAAGCTATAAAAAAGTTACGCGAAAATAATTATCTTGTTGAGGAAGTTTTGTCTATAGTTGATAGGCAAGAAGGGGGATTAGAAGCCCTTAGCGATGAAAATGTTAAATTAAAGAGTCTTTTTACTATAAAAGACTTTTTATAATTATTTCAAAATGAAGGATATAAAAAAAAAGTTTTGGCTTGAAAAATTTGATTGTTTTTCTATTACTGGAAAAGATGCCAGAAAATTTTTGAATGGAATAACAACTGGTAATATTCTTAATTTAGAAAATAAAGTTATCAAAACTTGTTGGTTAACTCCAAATGGAGTTCTAAGGTCATTAATTGAAATTATTTTTTTAGAAACAAGCTTAGAAGTGATTATCTTGGCGGGTAACACTAATGAAATAATTGATTACTTTAATCAAATAATTTTTCCAGCGGACGATGTACTCATAAGTGAACCTTTCTTGATAAATAGAATTCAGGAAATTGATGAATCTAGTTCATGGAGAACTTACCAGCCTATTTTCTTCAAAATAGAAGATAAAGAATTTGAGATACATAAAAATAAACTAACTTTATTAAGTCCCAATGATTTAAAACTTTGGAAAATTAATCAGGCAATACCCTCATTAGAATTGGAAATAAACGGAAAAAATAATCCTCTTGAGCTTGGATTACAAGATCTTATAGATTTTAATAAAGGTTGTTATCTAGGACAAGAAACAATGTCAAAAATAAAAAATGTTTCTTCTTTAAAACAAGAAATAAGAATTTGGAAATCATTTGAATCTAATTTGAATTTAGACGTTGAAGATAAAAATTTATATTTAAATTCTGCCAAAGATATTTCTGTAGGCAAAATAACTAGTTTTTTTAAATCAGATTCTCAAATACAAGGTTTAGCAATGATAAAAAGAAAATATTTAGAGGAAGGAAGTTATTTTTTTTCAGAAATTTTTGGAAAAATTATTATTAATAAATCTGTAGGATCAATTTTTCTTTAATTGATTTTTGATCAAATATTCTGCAATTTGTAGAGTAGCCAAACAATCATCTTTGTTATATTGGATAATTTTTTTTAAAAATATTTCGTTTTCTGTAATTTGATATTGAATCCACCAGTAAAGGGCTTTCGAACCACTTACATTTTTCTGCATCCATTCAAATCCAAGCCAATTAGAAACAGTTTTTAAGCCGTAGTTTTTTAGTGGTAATATCCAAGACTTTCGGATTAAGGTATGTAAGTCTATAAATCTTGAGGAAAGTGAATCAATTTCTTCAAAACTAAAATTTAGGTTTTTAGCGATATTAATTATTGCTATCTTTTCAGTCTCTCCGTAATGTAAAACTGGCCATTCCTTGTGTAAAAAAAGTATTTCAATAATTTTCCTGTAAGATTCTCCTTTATTATTTTTGAGATTAAAAATTGGTTCATAAATAAGATCTTCTTTTTTTGAAAACAAATTATTTATTTTTAAAAAACCATATAAAAAGTCATGCTTATAATCTGGATTTGACTCAATATCAAATATATAAAACCCTGAATATATTTTTTCTAGTAGATTGTTATTATCATTTTTATTGGAAATGCGATACGGTTCGCCAGAAATATAAGCTTGTGCTTGCTTTACAAATGCGGACGCTTTTTCATACTTTTTATCGTTGAATTTAGATAATTTCTCTCCAAGTTGTTTTTCGCTATAAGAAGCTAATGTTTGGGTATCGGATATTCCATTTGTTATTAGTAATGATGCCGTTTTGGATCCTATTCCGTCTATATCTGTTAGATATCCATTTTCTTTTGCTTCTTTGTCACAAAATTTTTGCCATGAACAAATAGTACATTTTTTTCTATCTTGAGTTATTTCTGGCATAAGTCCCTCCAAACATCTATTCAAACTTAATAAAATATTTAAAACTTTTTTTCTTAATTTTTCATTTAAATAAATTTCTTCAACATTAACTTTTTTATCAAAACTTGAAATTACTAATCCTTTCTCAATTTTAGATTCTTGAAAAGATTCCAACAGTATAGAACTAAAAGCTAAGTCGAGTAAATGTTCTTTTGTGGTTTTGTGGCCTAACTTATAAACAGCAGGTAAATATTTATATTGTCCCCATTTACTTTTACCTTTGGTCTTTACAAGTAATTGTGGACGTATCTCTGCGTTAATATTTTGGAATAGTTTTCCTTTAATTTTTAGTCCAATTACCCCTTGATAACCATTTTCACATGCTTTTAATCCTGTATAAATTTCACTATTACAAAATTCAGAGAAAATTTGAAACTGATTAATTTTATCTATAGCTTTATGGGGAGACCAAACTTCATAAAATTTTTTACCCTTAAAATCTAGCCATGCTTTTCTTTTGCATCTTGTAAAACTTTTTAAATGAAGAGAATTCAAATTATTTTTAAAGGGCGGTTTTAAAATTTACTCATATAAATTAGTATAGATAATTAGAAGAAATCAAGGAAATTTTAAATTTGACAGCTGATAAATTAGATAAGATAAAATTTGGAACTGATGGTTGGAGAGGAATTATTGGATTTGATTTTAATTTATCCAATCTTTCAAGAGTTGTTGTTGCTGCATGTCAAGAGTTGCATTATCAATACTATAAAGAAGTTAATTCAAAGAAAATTATCATTGGATATGATCGTAGATTTATGGCTTGTGAATTTGCCAAGCAAATAGTGCCTTTTGTAAGAGGATGTGGTTTCGAACCGATCTTATCTGATAGCTTTGTTACAACACCCTCTTGTAGTTTCTATGCCAAAGAAGTCGGTTGTCTTGGAGCGTTAGTAATTACAGCAAGTCATAATCCATATAATTGGCTAGGTCTGAAAATAAAGAGCTTTTATGGATGTTCTGTTGACAAATCTTTTACAAGTGAAGTTGAAAAAAGATTAATGCTTGGAAACTCAATTGCAAAAATTGATGGTATTAATCAATTGGCAGATATTAAGAAATTTCATTTAGATAGAATTAAATCCCTTTTTGATATTGACTATATTTCCAAGAGATTAAAAAAAATGAAATTGAGAATTTTTGTAGATTCTATGCATGGTTCAGCTGCAAATTGTATGGCTGAAATTTTTGCTTCTAATGATTTAGAAGTTATTTCAGAAATCAGGAAAGATGCTGATCCTTTTTTTGGAGGAAAACCTCCTGAACCTCTTTTGAATTATGCAGATGATCTAAAACAAACACTAATGAAAAATTCAATAAATGAAGTGAAAACTTTAGGAATTATATTTGATGGTGATGGTGATAGAATTGCGGCAATTGATGAAAAAGGAAGATACTCTAGTACTCAAGATTTACTCCCATACTTTATTAGCTATTTGGGCGAAATTAAAAATAATTCTTATCCAGTTTTAAAGACTGTTAGTGGTTCAGATATTATTAAAAATATATCAGAGAGTCAAAATAGAGATGTTTTTGAACTTCCAGTTGGCTTTAAATATATTGCTGAAAAAATGATTAAAGAAAAAATATTTATTGGAGGAGAGGAATCTGGGGGAGTTGGTTTTGGTGACTTTATGCCTGAAAGAGATGCTCTATATGCAGCGATGGTTTTATTAAATGGAATTGCTGAAAAATCTCAATATTTATATGAAACCTTAGATGAAATTCAAGAAGATTTTGGGCCAAGTTTTTATAAAAGAATTGATATTAAATTTCCAAACCAGTCAGAAAAAAACAACGTAAAAGAATTTATCATAGATAATATTCCTGAGAATATTAATAATCACAAGTTAAAAAGTATCTCAAAGATCGATGGAATAAAGTTGAGAATTGATAAAAATTTTTGGCTTCTTTTTAGGTTTTCAGGAACGGAACCTCTTTTAAGGTTATATTGTGAAGCACCAAAAGAATCTTATTTAGATGAGTTATTAGATTGGGGACAAGTATTTATAAATTTGGCAGGAAAATAAGGATGAAAAATTTATTTTTAGCGAGTAAGAATAAAGGTAAAATTGAAGAATATAAGAAATTGCTCGCTGGAGTTAATTGTAAACTTTTACTCCAGCCAGAATCATTAGAAGTTGAAGAGGATGGACTGACATTTAGAGATAATGCAATTAAAAAAGCGAGAGAAGTTTCGAGAAAAACGAATAATTTTTCAATAGCAGATGATTCAGGAATTTGTATTGAAGCATTAGGTGGTAAGCCTGGCATTTACTCATCTAGATATGCAGAAAATGATCAGAAGAGAATTGAACGAGTTTTAAGAGAACTTGATGGAGTTCAAAATAGAAGTGCTTTCTTTATTGCTTATATTTGTGTTTGTTCCCCAAATGGCGAAGTGATTATTGAATCTGAGGCCAAATGTTATGGCAATATTATTTTAAACCTCAGAGGAAACAGTGGTTTTGGGTATGACCCAATTTTTGAGGAGAGTTCTACCAGATTAACTTTCGCAGAAATGAATAATGATACTAAAGACTCTTTTAGTCATAGAGGTAAAGCATTAAAAAAAATTATTCCAGATTTAATTGAAATTTTTTCTTAAATTCAATTAACCCAAGATCCATGAAGGCCATGAGGAATTGAAATGGGTAATTCATAAACAGCTAATTCTTTTAAGTCTTTTGCGTCTAATATCACTAAATCGCTTCCTCTTCTTTCTCCGTTCCATAAAAGTATAAATAAAAATCCCTCATCTTCTTTTGAAGAGTTTTCTGATGGAACCATAATTGGTTCACTAACAAATCCACTTGGACCTGCTGACCAAAAAATCTCTTCCTTAGAAGTTAAATTTATTTTTTTTATTGCTTGAAGTGGAGCGTTCCCCAGCTTTTGAGATGTGGTTGCCATCCAACTAAAAGTTGCTTTTAATCCTAATTTTTTAGGATTAACAACAGCAAATTCACAACATTGTTCACTGAAAGTTTCAAGTTCACAACTTTTTGTTTTTAGATCGATAATTGATCTTTTCAGTTTTCCTTCTGGATATTTATCAAAGTCAATTTCTCTAAAATTCTCGTCTGGACCAACTGATGGGAAATCATCATAAAAAATACTATCTAATACAATTTTGGAATCTTTTTCAAATGCGTTTACATGATGAAAAACGAATCCTTCTGGAGCATCTATTGTTAAAGGAGACTGTCCTCTAAATAATCCACTTTCTCTGGGGATGATAAAAAACTTTGCCTTTTTATTTGGGTTTGACTTTAGACATTGTGCTGCTCCTCTTTGACCCATTACAAATGGAAGAGGATTGAAATCAATAGCATTCTGTAAAAATATTGCCCAATTAGTTGTAATTGCGAAATCATGAAGGAATGCAAAGCCATTAAAGGTATCTTTTCTGTCAAAAATGAGCTCTCCAGAATTTGTAGCAGAATTATCAAATTCCATTAATCTAATGGTACTTTTTGGCCCGGTTTGTACTCCAAAAGTGACTAAAAGTTCTGAAGATGAATTTGAGTTTAGGTCTGTTTTGGGATGAGCACTGAATGCTTCGTTAGGCTTTAGTACTCCTTTTAATGTTGTTAAACCAATAGTTTCAAGACTATCAGGATCCATTGCATGTGGACCTGCAGCTTCCCATAATGCGAGAATTTCATCTCCTAATTTAATGACATGTGTATTAGCGATATTCTTGAATTTTAGATCTAATGCATTATTTAAAATTCCTCCATTTTTTTGTGTTCCAAAAACACCTCTATAAATAAATTTATCTATTTTTTCTTCTTCCAAATAGCCTTTGGTTTTCACAAATCTATTTGTTAAGAATGGCTGACCATTTTCGAATTTTATGGATGTTATCATCCCATCACCATCAAATGGATGATGAACCCATTGCCCACCTCTCTCTAATATTCCTGGTCCATTTCTTAATAATGTTCCATTTAAATTTTTAATATTATTACCTTTACTAATTTTTAGAGGCTCTTTAGTTAGCTCCTTTTCTACGTTTTGATAAGCACTTGACCAATCTTCTTTTTTAAAAATATTAAATTTATCAATTTTTCTATCTTGTAAATTAGTCACAACAAAATAATCACTTAATCTATCTTCGCCAAAAATCAACTGAATTGTGGCTGATTCGAAAAAATTCCTATTTTATTGTTTTTCTAACATTCCTTTACTGCTTGGAATTGAATCAGATCTTCTTGGATCTATCTCGGTAGCCATTCTCATAGCTCTAGAAAAAGCTTTAAAGCACGCCTCAACTATGTGATGTGAATTACTTCCTCCTATTTGATTAATATGCAGAGTAATACCGCTGTTATTTACAAAGGCAATAAAAAACTCTCTTACTAGTTCAGTATCATAATTCCCTATTCTAGGGGCTTTTAATTGAAGATCATAAGATAGATGCGGTCTACCAGAGCAGTCTAAAGTGACTTGAACTAATGCTTCATCTAATGGAGCAAAGAAATGTCCAAATCTGCTTATTCCTTTTCTTTCTCCCAAGGCTTTTGAAAATGCTTTGCCTAATGCGATTCCTATATCTTCATTTGTATGATGATCATCAATATGGGTATCTCCAATTGCTTTTATTTTTAAATCGAACAAACCATGACTGGATATTTGATGAAGCATATGATCTAAGAATGGTATTCCGGTATCAATCTCATAAATTCCATTTCCATCTAAGTTTATAAATACAGAAATATCTGTTTCATTCGTTTTTCTTTTTATTTCAGATTGCCTTAGAGATGACATTTTTATGCAAAAAACTTAGTTTACATTCCATTAATGCAGTAACCTGCATCAACATAAATTGTTTGGCCTGAAATGCCGCTAGAGAGATCACTTAATAAAAAAGCAGCTGTATTTCCTACTTCTGTTTGAGTGACTGTTCTGCGTAAAGGAGCCTTTTCTTCAACATTGTGAATCATATCTAAAATGCCACCTATAGCAGAACTCGCAAGTGTTCTTATAGGCCCAGCACTTATTGCGTTAACTCTGACTTGTTTTTCGGGACCAAGTTCTGCAGAAAGATATCTTACTGAAGCTTCTAAAGCTGCTTTAGCAACTCCCATCACATTATAGTTAGGAATCGCCCTTTCTGAACCTAAATAAGTTAATGATACAACTCCAGCACCATCACTAAAAAGTGGTTTTGCTGCTTTACATAAAGGTGCTAACGAATACGCACTTATATTAAGAGCCCTATCAAAACCCTCTGAAGTGGTAGCACTATAATCTCCAATCAATTCATCGCGTCCTGCAAATGCTAGGCAGTGAACTAATCCGTCAATTTGCCCCCAATTGTCTTTTATATTTTTAAAAATTTCTTCAATTTGAGCTGGATTTTGAACATCAAGAGGCAAAAATAACGATGGGTTTAAAGGTTCAGTTAGTTCTCTAACTTTAGATTCGAATCTTCCCTTATCATCAGGCAAATATGTGATTCCAAGTTCTGCGCCAGCTTTTGAAAGTTGTTGAGCGATACCCCATGCTATTGAACGATTGTTGGCAATTCCTGTAACAAGAATTTTTTTGCCATTTAGATTTAGAAGCATTTTGTTTATTATTTCTATTATTCTCCTATATAAAAGTACCTATCTTTACGGATTACTGCAAAATATACAATAATTTTCAAATATCAAAGAATATTTAAACTTGAAAATGGTCAGAACAAATTCTATGGTTTTGGAATTAGGTTTTCAATTACCTAAGTTCCAAATGTTAAATGCAAATTCTCTAAATAATCAATATTTTAATTCTCATAATCTAGATAATCGGCATTTACTTTTAATGTTTATATGTGCTCATTGCCCATTTGTTAAATATATTGAGAATCAAATCTCTACCTTGAGTAAAGAAATTGAAAATACAGTGCAAACGGTCGCAATTTCTAGTAATGATGTTGTCACTCATCCTTCAGATTCTCCTGAAAATTTGAGATTTCAAGCACAATCAAAGGGATGGAGTTTCCCTTATCTATATGATGAAAATCAAAATTTTGCTAAGGCATTAAAAGCGGCTTGCACCCCAGATTTTTATCTTTTTTCAAATAAAGGAGATGGTGATTTTTTATTGTTTTATCATGGCCAATTAGACGATAGTAGACCAGGTAATAATATCCCTCTGTCTGGAAAAGATTTGCGCGCTGCTGTAAGAGATTTGCATCAAGATAATTCTTATCCTTCAAATCAGATGCCCTCTTTAGGTTGCAATATTAAATGGACTCCTGGTAAAGAACCGAATTGGTTTAAATGAATTAAAATGTTTTTTTACCCATAGAAATATGGTTTAGGGTTAATATATTCACTATGCAGATACCTCCATTTACTTTAAATAGGCAGTACCAAGAAATTGGCTCTGAAATTGAGAGTGAGGTTTCTAAAGTTTTAAAAGGAGGCCAGTATATTGGAGGACAAGAGATTTCTAAGTTTGAGGAGAGTTTTTCTAATCTGATTGGTGTTGAAAATACTATAGGATGTAATAGTGGAACTGATGCTTTAGTGTTAGCTTTGCGCGCATTAGATATTGGTGTGGGTGACGAAGTTATTACCTCATCTTTTAGCTTTTTTGCGACTGCAGAGGCTATTAGTGCAGTTGGTGCTAATCCTATTTTGGTAGATATAGATCCTGAAACTTATCTTATAAATGCTGAACTAATAGAACAAGAGATAAATTCTAATACCAAGGCAATTATGCCAGTTCATCTATTTGGGAATGCAGTGAATATGACTTTAATAAAATCATTGGCCAACAAATATGACCTAAAAGTAATCGAAGATTGTGCTCAGGCAACATGTACAATGTGGGAAAATTCTAAAGTTGGTAGTATCGGTGATATAGGTTGTTTTAGCTTTTTCCCTACTAAGAATTTAGGAGCTGCTGGAGATGGTGGAGCAGTAACAACTTCAGATCAGAAGATTGCCAAAAAAATTAGAGAACTAGCTGTTCATGGTAGCCCAATAAGATATCACCATACTCAAATTGGATATAACAGCAGACTTGATACCATTCAAGCTGCCATATTAAATATTAAAATTAAATATATTTCTAAGTGGATTAATAATCGCCAACAAATCGCCAATAGTTATCTTAATTTATTAGACAAAAATCCATTTATTAGTTTTCCAAAAATTAGCTCTGATTCGATCACCCATTCTTGGAATCAATTTGTCATAAGATTAAGAAATGATAAATATTTTTTAAATCAAGATTTTTCAAATTTATTCGATACTGATTGCAAAAAATACTATTCCTTAAGGAATTTGGTTAAACAACAACTTTTTGAAAAAGGTATTAATTCAATAATTTATTACCCAATTCCAATACATGCACAAATAGCTTATAAAAATAAAAATTTTTCTAGAACAAAACTTACCAATACAGAGAGGATTTGTACGGAAGTTCTTAGTCTTCCCATGTTTCCAGAAATTTCTTATGAAGAGCAAGTTTATGTAGCAGAAAATTTAAATAAAGTTTTAAAGAATTGTATAGAGGAAATTCAAATCTCAGCATAAAGTGATTTAAATAATCTCTGTTGTACGTTGTGATTGACAAGAGGGCTTGAATAATTATTTTTTTCTGAATTAGATATCTCCCCATTTAATAGGTCTGCATTTGAAACTTTAGATAATTCAGGAATCCAATATTTTATATATTCGCAAATAGGATCAAATTTTTTTGCTTGGGTATATGGATTAAAAATTCTCAGTGGTTTTGGATCCATGCCGCTACTAGCGCTCCACTGCCATCCCCCATTATTTGCAGCTAGGTCTCCATCAACTAAAGTCTCCATAAATTTTTTTTCGCCCATTTGCCAACTGCATATAAGATCTTTTACTAGAAATGAAGCGACTATCATTCGACATCTATTATGCATCCAGCCAGTACTATTTAGTTGACGCATTGCAGCATCAACTATGGGTACACCAGTCTCTCCGTTGCTCCAATGTTGAAACCATTTATTATTATTTTGCCACGGAAATTGATCCCATTTTTTCCTATATGGACCTTTCTCTAACTCTGGGAAATGGAATAAGCAATGTTGATAAAATTCACGCCAAACAAGTTCTTTTTGCCAAGTTTCTATTGATAAGGAGTTTTCATGACTTTCAAAATCTGAATTTAAATTTAATGTGGCATTCCAAACTTTTCTAATGCTAATGGTCCCGAATCTGAGAGATGCACTTAAAAAAGAAGTCCCATTATGGGAAGGTAAATCTCTAGCGGAACTGTAAGAATATATTTTCTTTTCGTTAATGAAGTTTTCTAATAATGTTTCTGCAGCATTTTCGCCAGGCCTACATGGACAAATATTCGAACCAGAAAATTTGATACTTTTGAGAAATTTATTTAGAACCGAATCAGATGAATTAATTGCCTTATTTTCTTTGATTTTATTGTCTAAATCTTTAAACTGGAAAATAACTTTATCCTGATCATATGAACCTAATAAATTCATTTTTAATTTAAGGTTTTTATAAAAAGGTCCATAAACTGAATAAGGTTTATCATTCCCTGAAAATATTTTTGAAGGTTCTACTAATAAGTGATCCCAAGATTCAATAAATTGAATATTATTTTCTTTTAAATTATTTTTTATTTCTAAATCTCGATTAATCTCATAAGGTTCAATTGATTTATTCCAAAAAACAAATTTAGCATCTATTATCTTTGCTAATTGAGGAATTATTATTAACGGATCTCCTTCTTTTATAACAAGTCTACTACCCATTTTTTTCCAATTATTTCCTAATTCTTGAAGCGAATTTGCTAGAAACCAAGCTCTTGAATTTGCATTGAAATCGTGTGAGTAATTTTTATCAAATATATAGGTTGAAGTAATATAATTTGATAACGAATATGCTTTGATTAAAGCTTGATTATCAAATATTCTTAAATCCTTTCTATGCCAAAAAAGTATTCTAGGTTTATTCATAATTTATCTAAAAATTGTTTAACTCTAAACCAAGCTGTCACGGTTTTTGCGTCAAGAATTTCATCCCCACTAGAAATAAGATTATCTAGTTCTTGGGGCTCTAAAATTAATACTTCTATATCTTCATCTAAATCTCCCTTAACCTCGGAATTGAGTTTGTTTAAATCACGAGCTAAAAATAAATAAATTTCTTCATCTGCATAACCTGGAGCAGGGACAAGAGTTCCTAGTTCATCCCATTTGTTTGCACTGAATCCAGTTTCTTCTTGTATTTCTCTTTTAATTGAATTAATAGGTGTTTCCCCTATTTCTAATGTACCTGCTGGAAATTCTAATAAATACCTTGAAACAGCAAATCTATATTGTCTAAGAATGATAACTTTATTATCTTTTGTAATAGGTACGGCTAATGCTGCCCCAGGATGCTTAATGTAACCATATTCACCTTCGTGCCCATTTGGAAGCTCAATTCTATTTATTTCGAAACTAAATTTTTTTGACTTTAACTCAGATATTTTTTCTTTAAAAATGGATCTTTTTATAAGGTTTTTGTTGCCCATAATTTTTAAATAAAAACAGCCTAACAGTTATTTTTTGGTTTTGTAAATCATTTATATAGTCCATTTTGGGACATCATACTTTGTGATTTTTTGGCTTCTACTTAAGATTTCAGATAGTGGTGTAATAACGAAATTCCGATTCATGAATCTAGGGTGAGGTAATGTTAATTCCTCATCAACTATATGAAAATCTTCCCACCAAAGAATATCTAAATCGAGACATCTGGAAAGCCATTTCTTACCCTTTGGCGTCTCTTCTCGTCCGAAAAATCTCTCTAACTTTTTTAGCTCTTTTAAAAGTAATTTCGCTTTTTTATTTGATGGTTTAGGAAAAGAATTACTTTTTATAAGTAAGAGAGTATTTAAATAATTTGGCTGCTCATTTTCAACACCATGGGGTAATGTCTCATAAATTGAAGACCAAAAAAAGTTTGCATGAAATTTGCTTTTCTCTTCTTCTTGTTTGTTAAAACTATCTCCCCACTTGTTTATTATTTCCTCTATTTTTGGTTTGCAAATTAATAGTGACTCAAGAGGTCTTCCGAATTTACTATCAATATTTGCTCCGAGGGATATACATAGTCCATTTTTGATATTAAGATTTGATAATTCCACTACAAAAAACAAAGTTATTGGATAAATTCTATATCAGGCATTTTTAAAGTGATTTTGAACCCCGAGTTAAAAGAAAAAGGAGAAATAAAAGATTTAATGAACTCAAAGGATTCTTTTAGAGCTTTTCCTTTGGCGGCAATTACTGGTCATAGCTTATTGAAATTATCTTTGCTTTTGGCAGCAGTTGATCCAGGTTTAGGAGGAGTTATTATCGCTGGTGGAAGAGGTACTGGTAAGTCAGTATTAGCAAGGGGGTTGCATACTTTACTCCCTCCAGTAGAAGTATTAGATAATGAATCAATACTGGAAACATTATCTAAGAGAAATAGTAATATTTCATTAAGACCTATAGGTCGGAACCTAGATCCAGATAAACCAGAGGAATGGGATATTAGTACTAATAAATTAGTAGAGGAGGCAATTGGAAGTGATTATTTGAATCAAATTGAAGAAATTCCAAAAAAAGTAAAAGAGGCACCATTTATTCAAGTTCCCATTGGTATAACTGAAGATAGACTTGTTGGATCAATTGATGTCGCTGCTTCATTAAGTACAGGAGAACAAGTGTTTCAGCCTGGAATTTTAGCAGAGGCTCATAGAGGTGTTCTTTATGTAGACGACATAAATTTATTGGATGATGGAATTGTAAATTTAATTCTTGAAGCTATAGGAAGAGAGCAAAATAATATTGAAAGAGATGGTTTGAGCCTCTCTCATCCTTGTAAGTCCCTTTTAATAGCAACTTATAATCCTGAAGAAGGTGCTTTAAGAGATCATGTTTTAGATCGTTTTGCTATTGTGCTTTCGGCAGATCAATCTATTGATAATGCTCAAAGAGTTGAGATTACAAAATCTGTTTTATCGCACGCAGAAAATAATATTAAATTTTCAGAAAAATGGTCTGAAGAATCCGATAATTTATCTACTCAATTAATTTTGGCAAGGCAATGGTTAAAGGATGTCAAGATAACAAAAGAGCAAATAACCTATTTAGTGAATGAAGCTCTTAGGGGAGGAGTAGAGGGTCATAGGTCAGAATTATTTGCAGTAAAAGTAGCAAAGGCTAATGCAGCTCTTCGAGGCGATGAGAATGTAAATTCTGAAGACTTAAAAGTCGCAGTAAGGTTGGTTATTCTTCCAAGAGCAATGCAAATACCACCAAACGATGACGATATTCAACCACCCCCTCCAGAGGATCAGAGCCCCCCACCTCCACCTCAATCAAACAATGAAGAGTCTGAACCTGATACTAGTGAAAATGATAATGAGCAAGACCAGGAACAAGAAGAAGATAATTCTGATGGAGAAGAAGAATCTACTCCCGAAATACCTGAAGAATTCATATTAGACCCCGAGGCATGTATGGTTGATCCCGATTTATTGCTTTTTTCATCAGCTAAAGCTAAAGCAGGTAATAGCGGGAGTAGATCAGTCATATTTAGTGACAGTAGAGGAAGATATGTGAAACCTATTATTCCAAGGGGTAAAGTAAAAAGAATTGCTGTAGATGCTACCCTCAGAGCTGCTGCTCCTTATCAAAAATCGAGGAGATTAAGGAACCCTGACAAATCAATAGTTATTGAAGAAAATGATTTTAGGGCAAAGCTTCTTCAAAAAAAGGCGGGGGCTTTAGTAATTTTTCTGGTTGATGCTAGTGGCTCTATGGCTTTAAATAGAATGCAAAGTGCCAAAGGCGCCGTAATAAGACTTTTAACAGAGGCATATGAGAATAGAGATGAAGTAGCTCTTATTCCTTTTAGGGGTAATCAGGCCGAAGTGCTTTTGCCTCCAACAAGATCTATAACTGCTGCAAAAAGAAGATTGGAAACAATGCCTTGTGGTGGAGGATCTCCTTTGGCACATGGATTAACACAATCAGCAAAAGTAGCAAAAAATGCTCTTGCAACAGGGGATATAGGTCAAGTTATTGTTGTGGGGATCACTGATGGCCGAGGAAATGTGCCATTAGGATTATCTCTAGGACAAAATGAGGTTGAGGGGAAAGATAACGAAAATGAAAATGTCAATTTAAAACAGGAAGTCTTAGATATAGCTGCAAAATATCCCATGCTTGGGATAAAACTCTTAGTAATTGATACAGAGAGAAAATTTATAGCAAGTGGATTTGGGAAAGAATTAGCAGAGGCTGCTCAAGGGAAATACGTCCAACTGCCAAAAGCTACAGATAAAGCAATCGCTGCTATGGCTTTAAATGCTATCAACGAACTTTAATTAATTTTTATGGATAAATTTCGTTAAGGAATTTTGAAAGTCCAATCGTTAAATCTCTGATGGATTTAGTTAATTCTTTATCTTGTGTTAATTTTTCAAAATCATCGCTCATATCATCTATTTTAGTTGAAATAGACTTAGCAGCATTAATTGTCAATTTAATGTCATTTAGGGTTTCTTTGTCATCAATAGCAGACAAAATGTTATTTAAATGATTAGCGGCAATTGTAATTTCTTTTATTAGAGGTTCAACTCTTTTTAGTTCTTGTTTCGATAAATAAATTAATTCATCAAGATTTTCTTGTGTTCTGTCAAATTGGTCAATTGAGTTAACAACGTTTTCAATTAAGTTTTCTTGATTTGTTTCTCTTAATAGTTGACTAATTCTATTAGTTATATTTGAGAGACTTGATAGTTGTTTACCTGTGATAGTGTCTCCCTGACAAATAATTAATTTGGTATCGCATTTTTCGGATATAGGCTTTGCAATGTTTTTAGGAATTGTCTTGTCACTAGTTTCTAAAGCAACTTGTACATCTCCTCCAAGGAAAGAATTTGTTACTACCCTTGCGAATGCTGGCCTTGGGAGAATAATTTCGGGATTATTTAAAACTATTTTTGCTTTGATTGATTCATTCGTGAACAAGATATCTTCTATTGATCCAACTAAGATTCCTCTGTAAGTAACTGGAGATTTTTTTGATAAACCGCTTGCGTTATTGAATTCAGCAAAGAGGTGCCAATTTTTAGAAGATAATCTCACTCCTCTTAACCAAAAAGAAAAAAATGTGAATATTAAAATTCCTCCTAATAAGGAAAACCCAACTATTGAATCTCGTAAGCTTCTACGCATAATTTCTAAATGTCTTTTGGTTGCATTGGACCATCAAGTTTTCCATTTCTAAATTGAAATACATAGGGATCTTTACTCTTTTTAAATTCATCAATCGAGCCTGCCCATCTGAATTTGCCTCCATAAAGCATTAAAACTTTATCTGAAGTCCTTTCTATAGTACTAAGAACATGGCTAACTACAATAGATGATCCCCTAGCTTTATCATTTGTCTTATTAATTAAATCTTCAATTCTGGATGAGGCAATTGGATCAAGGCCGGCAGTTGGTTCATCAAAAAGTAATAAAGGTTTAGACTTTGCATTAAGAGTTTGATCACTAATTAATGCTCTAGCAAAACTTACTCTTTTTTGCATGC